>JACQVO010000245.1 GCA_016209725.1 Candidatus Methylomirabilota bacterium
CTTGGTGGGCTAGGCCGGGACCGGGCGGTTAGGTAAAAAAACTCGCGGCTAGATCTCGCGAGCAAGGTCCGAGCCCGTTCGCAGAGAGGGGCCAGGCAGGAAGGTGGAAGGGGGCACGCTGCGGTGCGGCGTTTCAAGCTGATCGTGGAATACGAGGGGACGGCGTATCATGGTTGGCAGGTGCAGCCCGGGCTGCCCACCATCCAGGGGGTCTTGCAGGCGACGCTCACGCGGATCGCCGGCGTGCCGGTGGAGGTGACGGGCGCGGGGCGGACCGACGCCGGGGTGCATGCCCTCGGACAGGTGGCCAGCTTCAGCGCCGAGGTGCGACTGGATCCGCTGACGCTGCGGAGGGCGTTGAACGCCACCCTGCCACGGGACATCGTGGTCTGTCGCGTCGAGGAGGTGCCCCCGGATTTCGACGCGCGCCGGTCGGCGCGGTCCAAGACCTACCGCTACACGCTCCTCCGCCGCGATTACCCGTCGGCGTGGCTCGGCCGTCACAGTCTCTACGTGCCCTATCCGCTGGACGTGGAGGCCATGGCCGAGGCGGCCCGCGCTCTGATCGGCACTCATGACTTCTCGGCATTCCGCGCCGGGACGTGCACGGCGGCCACCCCGGTGCGCACGGTCCTGGACGCCTCCTGGCGGGTGGCGGATGACCTGGTGCACTTCGAGATCACGGCCAACGCATTCCTCCAGCACATGATCCGGATTTTCCTCGGGACGCTCCTGGAGGTGGGACGCGGTAAGCGCGCTCCGTCCGAGGTCGCCATGATCCTGGCTTCCAGGGAAAGGCGGCACGCAGGGAAAACGGCTCTCCCACACGGGCTGTGCCTGGTGGAGGTTCACTACTGACGGGAGAATTGACTTGTCAGGCTAACGCGATTCGATAGAATACACGGGCGGGTCTGGTCAGCGCGTCCAAGCCTGGACAGTGCAGTTTAACCGCAAAGCACGCAAAGGACGCAAAGGAACTCTCTGTATCCAAGACGGCGGCGGGGAAATGCCTGGACGAGCAATCCGGAACAATTCATTCCGAACGCTTTTCCCGCTTGATGAGAGTTACCGACTCTTTGCGATCTTTGCGGGCTTGGCGGTGAAAAATTTGGGCTAACCCTCGGGGAAAAACATCCATGGCATCCATCCTGATCGTGGACGATGAACCGGAGAATCTGGAGTTGCTGGAAGCCATCCTGGCGTCGGCCGGCCATACGGTCCGGAAGGCCGGCGATGGGCAGGAGGCGCTGAGGGCCGTGGACGAGGAACCGCCCGAGCTGATCCTCCTCGATCTCGTGATGCCGGGGCTGAGCGGGTTCGAGGTCTGCGAGGTGCTTCGGGGTCAACCGCGCACGGCGCGCATCCCGGTCATCATCGTCACCGGCTTCGATCAGTTCGGGAGCAAGGAACGGATTCTGGCCCTGGGGGCCGACGATTATCTGACCAAGCCGATCCTCCCGGCCGACGTGCAGGCCCGGGTGGAGGCCCTGTTGAATGTTCGCCACCTGCAGCAGGATCTGGATCGAACCCTGGCCTACCTGCACGAGCTGGAGATGGCGAGCTACAGCCATCGGCGGCGGATGCTGGCGGAGATGGCTCCCATTTCGGCGCAGGCGGGACAGAAAGGTGAGGGACGGGCGGCTCCCCTGGTCCTCCTGGTGGATGACGAGAAGCTTCCCCGGCAGCTCTACGGCGACTTGCTGGCGGAGCACGGCTTCCGCGTGGTCGCGGCCTCCGATGGCCAGGAGGCGCTCAAGGCCGCCCTCCGCCATCCGCTGGAGGCTGCGATCCTGGACCTCATGCTCCCGGACCTCTCCGGTCTGAACCTCCTGGAGGAGCTCCGGCGTCTGGTCCCGGATCTCCCCGTCATCATCCTCACCGCCCACCCCGATCCCCAGGCGGCCGTCACCGCCTTCAAGCTCGGGGCCTTCGACTTCCTGGTGAAGGGCCTCCAGCCCGATGTGGTGGCCCTGGCGGTGCGCCGGGCCATCCATCACGTCGCCGCTCTCCGCGAGAAGCAGCAGACCATCACGGCCTTGGAGGCGCGCATCCGGGAGCTGGAGGGCCGCCTCGGCTCCTGATGGGCCTGCTCGGAAAAGCGTTTGGCCGTCCGGCGGTTCGGTTGTTGGGGAACAGCCGAACGGTCGAATTGTGGAACGGCCGAACACTCTTACGCCCGAGGCACATCCTCGCCCTTGCCAAGGCAGAACACTCGTGCTACATAAGGCCGGTCTCTGATCGGAGGTTCCCCGTATGGCACGCGGCTACGACTTCACGCGTCTCGAGGCGAAGTGGCAGGGGATTTGGGAGGCACAGGGTGCCTTCAGCGTCACGGAGGATCCGGCGCGACCGAAGTTTTACTGCCTGGAGATGTACCCCTACCCCTCGGGCAAGATCCACATGGGGCACGTGCGGAACTACTCCATCGGCGATGTGGTGGCCCGCTACCTGTCCATGCGGGGCTTCAATGTCCTCCACCCCATGGGGTGGGATGCGTTCGGGTTCCCCGCCGAGAATGCGGCCTTCGAGCACGGTGTCCACCCCGCCAAATGGACGGCCGATAACATCGCCTACATGAAATCGCAGCTCCGCCGCATGGGGTTCTCCTACGACTGGAATCGCGAAGTCACTTGCTGCGACCCGGCCTACTACCGCTGGAACCAGTGGTTCTTCCTGAAGATGCTGGAACGCGGCCTGGCCTACCGGGGGCGGGCCCCGGTGAACTGGTGCGAGGCCTGTCAGTCCGTCCTCAGCAACGAGCAGGCCGAGGGAGGGGTCTGCTGGCGACATACCGATACGCCGGTCATCCAGAAGGAACTGGAGCAGTGGTTCCTCAAGATCACCGCCTACGTGGAGGAACTGCTGGGAGACCTCCAGGCGCTGACCGGCTGGCCGGAGCGCGTGCGCGTGATGCAGCGCAACTGGATCGGGAAGAGCGTGGGCGCCGAGGTGGACTTCCCCCTGGCGGAGGGGGGAAACCTTCGCATCTTCACCACGCGGCCCGACACGCTGTTCGGCGCAACCTTCATGGTCCTGGCGCCGGAGCATCCCCTGGCACTCTCGCTGTCGGCCGGGACGCCCCAGGAGTCCGCGGTACGGGACTTCGCCGCGCGGACGGGACGCGCCGACAAGGCGGTGCGGACGGATACCGCGACGCAAAAGGAGGGGGTCTTCGCGGGCGCCTACGCCGTGAATCCCATGACCCGGGAACGCATCCCCATCTGGGTGGCCAACTTCGTCCTCATGGAGTATGGGACCGGGGCGATCATGGCCGTGCCGGCCCACGACCAGCGGGACTTCGACTTCGCCCGCGTCTACGGTCTCCCCGTCCGGATGGTGATCCAGCCGCCGGGGGAGGGGGCGGGCGGACCGCCGGAGGCCGCCTACGAGGGGGAGGGCACCATGGTCAACTCCGGTGCCTTCGGCGGAATGAAGAGTGAGGAGGGAAAGCTGGCGATCTGCCAGTTCCTGGAGGAGCGGGGGATCGGCAAGCGGGCTGTGAATTACCGGATCCGCGACTGGCTGATCTCGCGCCAGCGCTACTGGGGGACCCCCATCCCGGTCGTCTACTGCGAGGGGTGCGGCATCGTGCCGGTACCGGAACGGGACCTCCCCGTGATCCTGCCCCACGATGTGGCCATCACCATGAGCGGGGGCTCCCCCCTGGAGCGGGTGGAGGCCTTCGTGCGGACCGCCTGCCCCGCCTGCGGGCGGTCCGCACGGCGCGAGACCGACACCATGGACACCTTCGTGGATTCCTCCTGGTACTTCCTGCGCTTCGCCAGTCCGGAGGAGCGGACACGCCCCTTGGACCCCCCCAAGGTGCGGTACTGGCTGCCGGTGGACCAGTACATCGGGGGGATCGAGCATGCCGTCCTGCACCTCTTGTACGCGCGCTTCTTCACCAAGGTCTGCCGCGACCTCGGCCTGACCACGATCAGCGAGCCGTTCACCAACCTCCTGACGCAGGGGATGGTATGCAAAGAGACCTTCCGCTGCCCCGAGCATGGCTTTCGCATGCCCGGCGAGGTGGATGGGCAGGGGCGGTGTGCGGAGTGCCAGCGCCCGGTGGAGATCGGGCGGACCGAGAAGATGTCCAAGTCGAAGCGGAACGTCGTGGACCCCGATGATCTCCTGGAGCGCTACGGGGCCGACACCATCCGGCTCTTCTCGCTCTTTGCGGCCCCTCCGGAGAAGGATCTGGAGTGGTCGGACGAGGGAGTCCAGGGCTCGTTCCGATTCCTCAACCGGGTCTGGCGGCTGGTGGAGGATCACGCCGCCCGGATCCGGGCGGCCCAGGGACTGACATGGGATGACGGGACGCCGCCCGAGGCGGTCCGCACCCTCCGCCGGGTCACCCATCAGACCATCGCCAGGGTCACCCACGACCTGGAGGACGCCTTCCATTTCAACACGGCACTGTCCGCGCTCATGGAGCTGCAGACCGCCCTGATCCGGTTCCAGGACGAGCTCGGTCCCGGGCCGTCCCACGACCTCCCGCCGGACCGGCGGGACCGGATCCTGGCCTTTGCCGAGGGCCTGCGTGTCCTGGTGGTGATGCTGGCTCCCTTCGCGCCCCACCTGGCGGAGGAACTCTGGGAAATGCTGGGCCACCGGGAGAGCATCTTCCGCCGGCTCTGGCCGGTGGCGGATGCAACCCTGGCCAGGGCGGACACGGTCGAGGTGGTCGTCCAGGTGAACGGCAAGGTGCGCAGCCGCCAGCACGTTCCCCGGGGCACCCCAGTGGATCGCCTCCAAGAGCTGGCAGTCGCCGACCCGCGCATCCGGCCCTGGACCGAGGGGAAGGCCGTCCGCAAGGTGGTCGTGATTCCCGACAAGCTCGTGAACGTCGTCGTTGGGTCATGACGCGCCCGGCATGATGACTCGCCGGTCAGATGCTCGCCCTGGGATGCCTCGGCGGCTTGTCCGGCTTCTGTCCATCGCCGGGTGCGGGTTGTTCTTCGTTGCCTGCGGCTACCAGCCCTACGGGGCCGGCGCCTGGCTCGGCGGCCCATCCCGAGAAATCCAGCGCCTCCATCTTGCGGTCCTGACCAACAACACCTTCAAGCCTGGCCTCCAGGGTCTCGTCGGCGCCGCCATTCGGCGACACCTGCAACAGGACGGCCGCATGCGCCTGACCCCGCCGGAGGTCGCCGACGCAATCCTGGCGGGCAGCCTGACCGGCTACGAGAACGAGCCCATCGCCTTCGAACAGATCGATATCGGCCGGCGCTTTCGCGTCCGGGTTCGCCTGGCGATGCGCCTGGCGGAACGGGGCGGGGAGAAGGTGCTCCTGATGGAGGAGATTGTCGGGGAAGCGTTCTACACCGCCGGGGGCGGCGCAGTGGCCACCCGGGCAGCGGAGGAGGAGGCGACGGCACGCGCCGCGCAGGACCTCGCGTCCCGAGTCGTGGCGCGCCTCATGGAAGGGTTGTAACCCGGATAATTCAGCGCGCCGTGAATTCTCCGGGTCAGGAGGCGGCGGGCTTGCCGAGACGGTTGAGTTGCCGCATGAGGCGAGACTTGTGCCGGGCGGCGGCGTTCTTGTGCAGGATGCCCTTCGTCACGGCGCGGTCGACGACTGGCGTGGCCTCGGCCAGCGCCTGCGCTGCGGCCTCGGCCTGGTTCCCGGCAACAGCCACGCGAACACGCTTCAGGCTGGAGCGCAGTTTGCCCTTGGCAGCTCGGTTGTGTTGCGTCCGGCGCTCCGTGCGCCCCAAATCCTTGATGGAAGACGTGATGATCGGCATGAACCCGACTCCTTTGCCCGATGATATAGAGAGGACGGCCCGCCCGGGGGCCGACGGCCCGTCACTTGTAGAAGAGTGGGGCGGGGATGTCAAGGGAATTCTCCCGTAGGGGCGCGGTCAATCGCGCCCCGACCTCGTGATGCGTGAGCGAACAATGACCACCCAGGCCGGACAGGTGCGGCAGATCGCCTCGGCCGCCGGCGTCGTCGGCGGGGCCACGCTCCTCAGCCGGGTCCTGGGGTTTGTGCGGGACATGGCCATCGCCTGGCTCTTCGGCGCGGGGATGATGGCGGACGCATTCTTCGTGGCCTTCCGGATCCCCAGCACCCTTCGCGAGCTCCTGGGCGAGGGCGCGCTCTCCGCCGCCTTCGTGCCCACCTTTACGCGAACCGCAACCCGCGAAGGACGGGCGGCCGCCTGGGACCTCGCCTCCGCCGTGATGGGCACCCTGGTCGTTGTCCTGGCCGTCGTGGCGGCTGCGGGGGTTCTCCTGGCCCCGGGCATCATCCGCATCCTGGCCCCCGGCTTCGCCGAGGTGCCCGGGAAACTGACCCTCACGGTTCAACTCCTGCGGGTCATGTTCCCGTACATCTTCCTGGTGGGCCTGGCCGCCCTGTTCATGGCGATCCTGAACTCTCTGGGGCACTTCATGACGCCGGCCCTCTCTCCGAGCGTGCTGAACGTCTGCATGATTGTGGCCGCGCTCTTCATCGCCCCCCACGCCAGCAATCCCGTCCTGCCTCTGGGGATCGCGGTCCTGGTGGGCGGCGCGGGGCAATTGCTGATCCAGGTGCCCTCCGCCATGATCCGGGGGTGGCGCCCGAGGCTCCGGGTCGCGCCGAGGGATCCCCGGGTGCAGGAAATCGCCCGCCTGATGGCTCCGGGCGTGGCAGGACTGGCGATCACCCAGATCAACGTCTTCGTCGGGACCCTCCTGGCCTCCCTGCTTGCCCAGGGGAGCGTGGCGGCCTTGACCTATGCCTTCCGCCTGGTCCAGTTTCCTATCGGAGTGTTCGGAGTCGCCATCGCCACGGGGGCGCTGCCCGTCATGGCCGCCTCCGCCGCGCGCAACGCCATGGACGACATGAAGCGGGCGCTCATGGGAAGCCTCCGCCTGGGGTTCTTCCTGGCCCTGCCCGCTATGGTGGGCCTTCTCATATTTCGAACGCCGATTCTGCACGTGCTGTTCGAACGGGGGGCGTTCACGCGCCCGGTCACGTTCCTGACAGCCGAGATCCTGGCCGGCTACACGCTGGGGATCTGCTTCTACATTGCCAACCGGATCCTGGCCCCCGCCTTCTACGCGATGCACGATACCTGGACGCCCGTGGCGACGGGGATGATGGCGGTCGGGGTGAACATCGCGGCCAGCATCGCCCTCATGGGACCCCTGGGGGCCACGGGCCTCGCCCTGGCGACGGCGATCGCCTCGGCAGGCAACTTTCTGCTCTTATTCAGCCGTCTCCGGCGTCGGATCGGCCCCTTGGGAGGCAAGCGTCTTCTCAGGGCGGTGGCCAAGGTGGGTCTCGCGTGTCTGCCCATGGCCGCGTGGGGGATCGTCTCGCAAGGGTGGTGGGATGTCCTCGCGGTTCCCCGGACAGTTCACAAGGCGGCCCTGCTGTGCGGGGAGATGGGGGTGGCCGTGGCGCTCTTCGGGGCCACGGCGGCGGCCTTGGGTTGCGATGAGCTTCGCTGGTCCCTGGATCTCCTGCGGCGGCAACGGCCCGGAGAGATTCGCTCTGCCGCGAAGTCATGATGTGGCGATTCGCGCCCTCGGATCGGGTCGGCGGAAGACTTGGGGATGGCCGCGACCGGTTTCACCGTCTGCCGAGCTTCCTTCTCTAAGTCCCCGTCACTTCTAGCCATCAGGACCACTTTTTAGTTGACGGAGAGTGGGTCGTATGATACTAAACGACGCTCATATGCCTGCCCCTAGGTCCTACCGGTTGGACGGCCGGGCAGGCTGTCTGCACAACGGGCCACCAGGAGCGATCCTCCTGACTGGCGGGAGGGGTTACGCCATGCGACTCACCGGTTCCGAGATCTTCATGAAAAGCCTGCAAGCCGAGGGGGTGCATACGGTCTTCGGCCACCCGGGCGGCGCCATCCTGCACGGCTACGATGTCATGCTGGATTTTCCACTCCGCCACATCCTGTGTCGCCACGAACAGGTCGCCATTCACGCCGTCGAGGGGTACTACAAGGCCAGCGGCAAGACCGGCACCGCCATCGTGACCTCGGGCCCCGGCGCGACCAACACCGTCACCGGGCTGACGGATGCCTTGATGGATTCCATGGCCATCGTGGTCTTCACGGGCCAGGTCCCCACGGCCGTGATGGGCTGCGATGCCTTCCAGGAAGCCGACGTGGTGGGGACCACCCGGACCTGTACCAAGCACAACTTCCTGGCTCTGAAGACGGAGGACCTCCCCCGCATCGTCAAGGAGGCCTACTACATCGCCCGTAGCGGCCGGCCGGGGCCGGTCCTGGTGGATCTGCCCAAGGACATCATCATGGGCCGGGCCGAGTTCAAGGGGTATCCGGAGGAAGTCTCCATCCGGGGATACAATCCGTCGGTGAACGGGCATCCCGGCCAGATCAGGAAAGCCGCCGAATTGATCGCCTCGGCCCAGCGCCCGGTGATCTACGGCGGCGGCGGGATCATCCACGCCGACGCGTCCGCCGAGTTCACCGAGCTGGTCAATATCACGCAGATTCCGACCACCCTCACCCTCATGGGCCTGGGGGGCCTGGATACCTCGCATCCCTTGTGGCTGGGCATGCTGGGGATGCACGGGACGTACGCGGCGAACATGTGCATGGTCAACACGGACCTCATGATCGCCATCGGCCCCCGCTTCGATGACCGGGTGACCGGCAAGCTGTCCGAGTTCGGCAAGAACGCCAAGATCATCCACGTGGATATTGACCCCACGTCCATTCGAAAGAATGTCCACGTGGACGTGCCCATCGTGGGGGACGTGAAGCGGGTTTTGATTCAACTGAATGCCGAGCTGAGGAAAATCAAGCGCGACTGGCGTAGCGACCTGGAGGAATGGTACGGCCAGATCGCCGAATGGCAGCGCGCGCACCCCTTGAGATACCACCAGACCGCCGAGGGAGCCATCAAGCCCCAGTACGCCATCGAGGAGCTCTTCAGGGTGACCGAGGAGCACGATCCCATCGTCTCCACCGGGGTGGGGCAGCACCAGATGTGGGCCGCCCAGTACTACCGAAGTCACAACCCGCGGCGCTGGATCACCTCGGGCGGGCTGGGGACCATGGGATTCGGATTCCCGGCGGCCCTGGGGGCCCAGGCGGCCTTCCCTGACAAGCTGGTGATTGATATTGACGGCGACGGCAGCTTCCAGATGACCATGCAGGACCTCATCACCTGCGCGCAGTACGATCTGCCGGTGAAGATCTTCATCATGAACAACCGCTACCTGGGGATGGTCCGGCAGTGGCAGGAGTTGTTCTACGGCAGGCGCTATTCCCAGGTGGACCTGGAGGTCCAGCCGGATTTTGTCAAGCTCGCCGAGGCCTGCGGATGCGTGGGCCTGCGCGCGGAGCGATCCGGGGACGTGAAACCCATTATCGAGAAAGCCATCAGCACGCCGGGGCCGGTGGTGGTGGACGTGGTGTGTGAGCGGGAAGAGAACTGCTTCCCCATGATCCCGGCCGGTTCGGCCATCAAGGATATCATCGACCACGGGGAGCCGATCCCCGAGAAGCTCTTCCAGGGCTGGCGATGACCGATCCCAAGCACTACCGCAAACACACGCTGTCCCTCCTGGTGGAGAACCACCAGGGGGTTTTGGCCAAGATCGCGTCCCTGATCGCGGCCAAGGGGTACAACATCGACAGCCTCTCGGTGGCGGAGACGCTGGACGAGTCGATCTCCCGGATGACCATGTCGGTCCGCGGGGACGAGTGGGTCATGGAGCAGGTGGTCAAGCAGTTTCACCGGATCATCGACGTGATCAAGGTCGTGGACCTGACCGATGAGCCCCACGTGAACCGGGAGATGATCTTCATCCGGGTCAATGCCGAGCCGGCCAATCGGGCGGAGATCCTGCGCATCACGGAGATCTTCCGTGGCCGGATCGTGGACGTGACCCCCATGACCTACACTCTGGAGATCACCGGCGAATCGGGCAAGATCGAAGCGGTGCTGGAACTCCTGCAACCCTTCGGCGTCCAGGAGATCGTGCGGAGCGGCACGCTGGCCATCGCCCGGGGAAGCAAGACCATCACCAAGCGAGACGAGACCAAGCTTCGCTTGGCCAGCCGGAAGCAGGCAGTGGCGGAGTGAGCGAGGAGACTTATGGCGAAGCTCTACTACGACAAGGACGCGGATCTCGGGTTGCTCAAGGGGAAGACGATCGGCATCATCGGGTACGGAAGCCAGGGCCACGCCCACGCCCTGAACCACCGGGACAGCGGTTTGGAGGTCATGGTGGGTTTGTACAAGGGGAGCAAGTCGTGGGAAAAGGCCCGGGGGGACGGCTTGAAGGTGGGGACCGTGCAGGAGACGGCCGAGGCCGCCCAGGTGATCATGATCGTGCTTCCCGACCAGACCCACAAGCAGGTGTACGAGGAATCCATCGCCAGGGCCCTGACACCGGGGAAGACCCTGATGTTCGCCCACGGCTTCAACATCCACTTCAACCAGATCGTCCCCCCGCCCGAGGCGGACGTGTCCATGATCGCGCCCAAGGCCCCCGGCCACATGATGCGCCAGGTGTACACCGAGGGCTCGGGCGTGCCGGCCCTGCTGGCGGTCCACCAGAACGCCTCCGGGAAGGCCAAGGAGGTCGCCCTGGCCTACGCCAGGGGGGTCGGGTGCACGCGGGCCGGCGTCCTGGAGACCACGTTCAAGGAAGAGACCGAGACCGACCTGTTCGGCGAGCAGACCGTCCTTTGCGGCGGGGTGTCCGCCCTGTGCAAGGCGGGCTTCGAGGCGTTGGTGGAGGCCGGCTACCAGCCCGAACTGGCCTACTTTGAGGTGCTGCACGAGCTGAAGCTGATCGTGGACCTCATGTACCAGGGGGGGCTGGCCTACATGCGCTACTCGGTGAGCGATACCGCCGAGTACGGGGACTACAGCCGGGGCCCTCGGGTGATCAACGATGCCGTGAAGGCCGAGATGCGAAAGATCCTGGGCGAGATCCAAAACGGCCAGTTCGCGCGGGAATGGATCCTGGAGAATCAGGCGGGGCGCCCAAGCTTCAATGCCATGCGCAAGAAGGATGCCGAGCACCCCATCGAGGTCGTGGGGAAAGAGTTGCGCGGCATGATGAGCTGGTTGAAAGGACGCCGATAGTCCGCGCCAGCACTCGGCGCCGACCACCAGGAGGGCGGCACTGAACGATCGGCACGGGGCCGCCTGGGGGCGGCCTCCGGGAGGCTTGGTGAACGGGAGGGCCCCGGGGAGGATTCGCCTCGGGGCCTTGCTGTTCCTCCTCGTCGTGGCGGCGGGGATCTATCTGGGCATGAAGTTCATCCCGCCCTACTGGGCCTACTTCAGCTTGCAGGATCCAGTGCGGGATGCGGCCAGGACTGCCCTCACCCAGTCCGGCGAGCCGGCGGCCCGGAAGGAGCTCATCGCTCGGGCGAAGGAGGAGGGAGTCACGCTGACCGACGACAATATGTCGTTCACCCAGGAAGGGCCCATGCTGGTGATCCGGGTCGCCTGGGTGGCGCGCGTGGAGCTTCCCCGGTATCGCTACAGCATCCCCTTCCGCATCGAGCAGCGCGTTCCCTTGCGCTGAACCTCCACGGCAGGAGTCGCCGCCATCCCGGGAAAGCCCCCCCTCATGATCGCAGGCCCCACCGCCGTCGGGAAGTCGGCCCTGGGGCTGGCTCTGGCCCGCCGCGCCGGGGGGGAGATCATTGTCGCCGACTCGATGCAGGTGTACCGGGGGATGGACGTGGGGACGGGCAAGCCGTCCCCGGCGGACCGCGAGACCGTCCCGCACCACCTCCTCGACCTCTGCGGACCGGCGGAAGCCTTCTCGGCCTCGGAGTTTGCCGCCCGGGCCCACGCGCTGGCAGAGGAGATCCAGGCTCGCGGCCGTTTGCCCATCCTGGTGGGCGGGACGGGCCTGTACCTGCGGGCGTTCTTGAAGGGGCGGCTGGCCGGGACCGGTGGCGACCCGGCGATCCGGGCACGCTTGGCGCGGGAGGCCGAGACGGCTGGCGGCCAGGCCTTGCACGAGCGACTGCGGGCTCTGGACCCCGCCACGGGGGCCCGGGTGCACCCGCGAGACGTCTTCCGGGTGGTCCGGGCCCTGGAACTCCTGGAGGTGACGGGACGGCGGCCCTCGGAGATCCGGCCGGATCTCTGGGATCCGCCGCGCACGGCCGTCTCCGCGATGCTCGTCCTGACGCGGGATCGCGTGGAGCTCTACGGCTTCATCGACCAGCGCGCCCGGCGCATGTGGGAGGAGGGCCTCGTGGACGAAGTCCGCAGGCTCCTGGCCGCAGGATGCGCGCCACACCTCCCGGCGCTCAGGTCGCTCGGTTACCGGCAAGCCGTCGCATACCTCGAGGGGCGGCTGACGGGGGCTGAGGCCCTGGCACAGATGCAGCGGGCCACCCGCCATTATGCGCGGCGACAGCTCGCCTGGTTCCGGCGCGAGCCTGCGGCCGAATGGGTCACGGTCCGCGGCTGGGACTGGGTCGAGCCGCTGGTGGACAGCATCCTCGAGCGGCTCCCGCAGGAAATGTCCAAGGGCAATTTCGAATCGCGAATGTCGAATGTCGAATGATGAAGGCTGAGACAGGGACAATGCGGACCTGGGTGCTGCATGCGGCCCATCGCATCGAAGGCACCATGGGCGTCCCGGGCGACAAGTCCATCTCGCATCGCAGTCTTCTGCTGGGGGCCATGGCCCATGGCGTCACGGAGGTCCGCGGATTCCTCCGCAGCCAGGACTGCCTGGCGACACTTCACGCCTTGCAGGTCCTTGGGGTGGAGATGGTGGAGTCCGCCGAGGGGTGCCTCCGGATCATGGGGCAGGGCCCCGCAGCCCTGGGGGAGCCCGACACGATCCTGGATGCGGGGAATTCGGGGACGACCCTGCGACTCCTGGCCGGGCTCCTGGCCGGGCGTCCGTTCTTCAGCGTGATCACCGGCGACGCCTCCCTCCGGTCCCGGCCCATGCGGCGTGTGGTGGATCCGTTGTCGGCCATGGGCGCCACCCTGCTGGGACGCGCGGCCGGGCAGTACCCACCGCTGGCGATCCAGGGACGTGAACTCTCCGGTATCGCGTGGCAGTCCAGCGTCGCCAGTGCCCAGGTGAAGTCGGCGATCCTCCTGGCGGGCCTCCAGGCCAGGGGGGAAACGAGCGTCACGGAGCCGATGCCCTCCCGGGATCATACCGAGCGGATGCTGGCGGGCTTCGGCGTGCCGGTCCGACACCAGGGAACCACCGTCACGGTGCCGGGTGGGGTCCGCCTGAAAGCCACGACGCTGTCGGTTCCCGGAGATGTCTCCTCGGCCGCTTTCTTTCTCGTGGCGGCGGCGGCCCATCCCGACGGCGAGGTGTTCATCCGGAATGTGGGGGTCAATCCGACGCGCACCGGCGCCCTGGAGGTGCTGGAACGGATGGGGGCACGGGTGGTCCGAGAGCATGAACGGACAGAGGCAGGGGAGCCGGCGGCAGACCTCTCTGTGCGGGGCGGGTCTCTGCGCGGCACGACGATCGCATCCCGATTGGTCCCACGCCTGATCGACGAGATCCCGGTCCTCTCGGTGGCAGCCGCCCTCGCCGAGGGCGAGACGGTCATCTCCGGCGCGGCCGAACTCCGGGTCAAAGAGGTGGACCGGCTGTCCGCCCTCGCCGGCGAACTTTCAAAGTTGGGCGCCCGGGTGACGGAGGAGCGGGACGGTCTGCGTATCCTGGGTGGGCGTCGCCTGCGGGGCGCCGCCGTCTCCAGCCGCGGAGACCACCGGATGGCCATGAGCCTGGCCGTTGCCGGTCTGTTCGCAGAGGGGGAAACCCGGATTCAGGACGTCGCCTGCGTGGACACCTCGTTCCCCGGCTTTGCCCGGCTGCTGGCTGCGGTGGCGCCGGGCTGCGGCATTCACGAAGTCACCGACTGAAAGGTATCCGCAGATTACGCAGATTACACAGATTTTTTCCGACTTTTCCTTTCTGAAATCTGCGCAATCTGCGTAATCTGCGGATTAATGATGTGTTTTTTCCCAAACCATGGCTGACCAGAAGCGGCGGTTGGTGATTGCGATCGACGGGCCGGTGGGCGCGGGCAAGAGCACGGCCGCGCGGCGCCTGGCCGATGCCCTGGGATACGTGCACGTCGATAGTGGGGCGATGTACCGCGCCATGGGGTGGAAGGTGGCCCAGGCCGGCGTGGACCTCCGGGATCGCAGGCGTGTGGCGGCGCTGGCGGCTGAGACGGAGATCCGGGTGGAGCCCGGGCCCGAGAGTCCCCACACCCTGGTAGACGGCGTGGATGTGACGGCCTTGCTACGGACCCCCGCCATGGATGAGGCCTCCTCCGTGGTCTCGGTGTATCCCGAGGTCCGCGACCGACTCCTGGACATTCAGCGCGGCATGGCGAAGGAGGGCGGGATCGTCATGGACGGCCGCGACATCGGGACCGTGGTGTTCCCCGACGCGGATCTGAAATTTTACCTGGACGCAGCGCTTACTGTGCGGGCCAGGCGTCGTCTGCATGAAGTCCAGCAGAGCGGAACCGCGGCCGGCCTCGAGGCGGTCCAGGCGGAAGTGGCCCGCCGGGATGCGCGTGACCGGGGACGCGAGACCTCGCCTCTCGCCGCAGCGCCCGATGCCATCCGGATCGATTCCACCGCGCTGGATGCCGAAGGAGTCCTGGGCCGGATGCTGGCGGAGGTCCGACGATTCCTGAAACCGGATAACTCCTGAATTTCTGTGAGGATACGGAATTTTTTCCTTGCCTCGGTTGGGGTGCGTGTGTATGATCCAACTCCGTCGCGGCCCCCGCTAGCGTGACGGCACGGGATGTTATACAGGATCGGGTGCAACCTGTGCCGCTGGATTGCCCGCGGTCTCTTTGCCTTGCGCGTCGAAGGCGAGGAACACGTCCCGCAGGGCGGGCCGGTCATCCTGGCGCCCAATCATGTCAGTTATCTGGATCCGGTAGTGGTGGGCGTTGCCGTCAGGCGCCGGGTCCATTTCATGGCAAAGAAGGAGCTGTTTCGGAATCCCCTCATGGGGTGGCTTCTGCGCGGACTGCAGGCCTACCCTGTCACGCGGGAGCGCGTTGATCCCTCCACGCTCAAGCGCACCCTCTCCCTGCTGGCAGCCGGGCAGGTGATCCTGATGTTCCCAGAAGGAACGCGAGGGGATGGGCGATCCCTGGGACCGGCCAAGCCCGGGATCGCCGTGATCGCCGCCCGCTCCGGGGCACCGGTCGTGCCGGTGTTCCACTGGGGGGCGGAGCGGGTCCTGCCCCGGGGGTCCCGGTGTCCCCGCCGCGCGCCCCTGCGGGTGCGGTTCGGGCCGTCACTCCGTTTCCACGGAGACGTCCGGGCCGACCGCGAGGCCGTGGAGGCGTTCAGCCGTCAACTCATGGGAGCGATTGCATCGCTCCGTCCAGCCAGCGAACAACCGGTCCGCGTTTTTCGCTGAGGCGACTTGGTCGCCTCAGCCGCGTCCGCCGCGACCCTCGGGTTCATGGGGGACCGGGCGGTCGTCAAAATTCACAGCCGTGTGCAGGAGGTGTGGGTTCGCATGACATCACAGCCAGTCCAATCGGAGGCCCCGTTTAGCAGGGATCCCGAAGAGGTGGAGAGCTCTGGCCCCTCGGCGGAGATGCGGGAGATCTACGAACAGAGCGTCAGAGACATCGTCGAGGGCGAGATCGTCAAAGGGACCATCCTGGAGGTCAGAGAGGATGCCGTCCTGGTTGACATCGGCTACAAGTCCGAAGGCCTGATTCCACTCCGGGAATTCAGGACACCGTCCGGGGAGATCACTGTCAAGGCCGGCGATGCGGTGGACGTCTACCTGGAACAGAAAGAGGACAGCGACGGTCTCATCGTCCTCTCCCGCGAAAAGGCGGAGAAGATCAAGATCTGGGACGAGCTGTCCCGGGTGTACGAGCAGGGTGGAGGCATCACTGGCATGATCCTGGGTCGCACCAAGGGCGGGCTGATCGTGGACATCGGGGTGCGCGCCTTCCTGCCCGGCTCCCAGGTAGACCTGCGCCCGGTCCGGGACCTGGACAAGCTCATCGGGAAGTCGTTCCCGATGAAGATCATCAAGCTGAACCAGAAGCGGGGCAACATCGTGCTCTCCCGGCGCGAGCTCCTGGAGGAAGAGCGCAAGCAGCTCAAGGAGGCGACCCTGGCCGGCCTGGCGGAGGGCAAGCGGATCAAGGGAAAGATCAAGAACATCACCGAGTACGGCGCCTTCGTGGACCTGGGTGGGCTGGACGGCCTGCTGCACATCACCGACATGTCCTGGGGGCGCGTGGGTCACCCCTCCGAGCTCTTCCAGGTGGGCGACGAGGCGGAGGTGGTCGTCCTGAAGTTCGACCGGAGCAACGAGCGGGTGTCACTGGGGTACAAGCAGCGATTGCCCGACCCGTGGGAGGCGGTGGAGCAGAAGTACCCCGTGGGGTCCAAGCTGAAAGGGAAGGTGGTCAGCCTGACCGACTACGGGGCCTTTGTGGAGCTGGAGGAGGGGGTCGAGGGTCTGGTCCACATCTCCGAGATGTCCTGGACCCAGCGGGTCAAGCATCCCTCCAAGGTCGTGGCCATCGCGGACGTCGTGGAAGTGGTCGTCCTGGACGTGGACCGGGGGAATAAGCGGATCTCCCTTGGGATGCGCCAAGCCGAGCCCAATCCCTGGAACTTCATCGAGGAGCGCTACCCCGTCGGGACCCGGGTCGAGGGGCGGGTCCGGAACCTGGCCGACTTCGGGGCCTTCGTGGAGCTGGAGGAGGGGATCGACGGACTCATCCACATCTCCGACATGTCCTGGACCAAGCGGGTGCGGCACCCCTCCGAGATCCTGAAGAAGGGAGAGAAGGTGGAGGCCATCGTCCTGCATGTGGACAAGGCGAACCATCGGATCTCCCTGGGGCTCAAGCAGATTCAACAGGATCCCTGGCAGTCCGCCGTGCCGGAGAAGTACCGGGTGGGCATGGACGTGAATGGCAAGGTGGTTCGGACCACGGATTTCGGAGCATTCGTGGAGCTGGAGGACGGCGTCGAGGGGCTGCTCCACGTGTCGGAGCTCTCCCACGATCGCGTGAACAAGCCCGAGGACGTGGTCCAGGTGGGGCAGGAACTCACTCTCAAGGTGATCAAACTGGACCCCGAGGAGCGGAAGATCGGCCTCAGCCTGCGCGCCTTCCTGGAGGGCCAGAGCGAGGCCCCGCCGGACGAGGAGGGCGGCCGGGGACGGAAACGGCGGCGGCGGGAGGACAGCGAGGGATAGGACGGCATGGCCCGACGGAGTGGGCGACGCTTGGCGCTGGGTGTGCTCCTGGGGACGCTCCTGTTCCTCCTGGTGGTGGGGCTGACGGCGGCTCTCTGGGGTCGCCGCCTGCCCTGGACAGGCGACCGCGTGGCGGTCATCACCGTTGAAGGCGTGATCACGGATGGGCGTGAGGTGATCGAGCAGCTCGGCCGCTACCGGGAGCATCCCGGCGTGAAGGCCGTCGTCCTGCGCGTCAACAGCCCGGGCGGGGCCGTCGCCCCGTCGCAGGAGATCTACCAGGAGGTTCTGAAGTTCCGCCGCGAGACGGGGAAGCCGGTGGTGGCGTCGCTGGGCAGCGTCGCCGCCTCGGGCGGCTACTACATCGCGGCCGCGGCAGACCGAATCGTAGCCAACCCCGGGAGCATCACGGGCAGCATCGGCGTTCTCATGCAGATCCCCAACGTGGGGGGACTGCTCCAGAAGGTGGGGATCAAGACCACCATCATCAAGGCCGGGGACAACAAGGACCTCGGCTCCATCACCCGGGATCTGACCGACGCGGAGCGGCGGATTCTCCAGGAGGTGATGGATGACGTGCATGGCCAGTTCATCGAAGCGGTAGCGGCGGGGCGCCGGCTGGACCGCGCCCGCGTGGAGCCCCTGGCGGACGGACGGATTTTCAGCGGCCGACAGGCCCTGGCGCTGGGCCTGGTGGACGAGCTGGGCGATCTCCAAGACGCCGTCGCGCGCGCGGGGAGCCTGGTGGGCATCCCGGGCCGGCCCCGGGTGGTTCAGGAGCGGCGGCGGCGATTCTCCCTGTGGGACCTGCTGACGGAGAGCCTGGGCCCCGTCCTCCCAGCGGGCGGCGCCACTGCCCCGATCACGATCCAGTATCTCTGGCATTAACCGGGCGAGCCCTCGGGCGGCAGCGCGCCTGCGGACACGCCGCGGATCCGCCGACCGCCACGGGCGGACGGGCGGAGGAGGAGGTGGATTCCATGACCAAAGCGGATCTCGTGGAAAAGGTGGCCGCCCAGGTCAACCTGACCAAGAAGGACACGGAAGTCGTCATCGATACCATCTTTAATAGCATCTCTCAGGCGTTGGCCTCCAAGAACGAGGGCAAGGTCGAACTGCGGGGCTTCGGCAGCTTCCGCGTGCGCAGGCGCCGGGCTCGACAGGGGCGGAATCCGCAAAGCGGCAAGCCGGTCCAAGTCCCGGCCAAGCGCGTCCCCTACTTCAAGCCCGGCAAAGAACTGAAGGCCCTGGTGGACTCCTAACCTTCGGCCCGCCTCCCGCCGCCACGCGCAGGGCCTGGCCCTGCTCTTTCATTCCCGCGAGAGCCCCGCCAAAGGGCGGGGCTCTCGGCCGAGGTTCCATGCGGACCTTCTTCGAGAACCGGACGGACTTGGAGCCACGCTTCATCGAGGGGACGGTTTCGGAAGTTGAGGAACTGTTGGGCAGCCCGGTGCCGAATTTGCCCGAAGGCCACCTGTTGGCGGAGCCCGGGGAGGGGTTCCTCGTCGATCTCCATTCCGGCCTCAGCAACGCCTACCGCGAGCTGGTGGAGTTCGCCTACCGGACCCTGACGTCCGTGCGGAGCAAGGAGGGGGGCGCGGAGGCGTCCGTTGACTGGGGGCGGCCAGGGAGCCCCAACAACCGCTTCGAGTCGGTCCTCACGCAAGTCCTCACCAACATCCTCGAACGGGAGCGGCGTCTGGGCCTCCTGAACCTGTTCTGGTTGGCCCACTCCAAGGACGCAGCCAAGATCATCCAGGAGTTCTTCTCCCAGCCGGGGATCAAGATCAACGTCAAGTACCAGATGTACCCCCTGCTGCAGGGCGCGTACCGGAACGCCCGCACGAAGGCCTGGACCTGGTTCAAGAGCCAGAAGGGGGACAAGCTGCGCTACAATCTGGGCTCCCGCTTCAACCCCAGGCTCATCGACTGCATCATCGAGGATCAACTGCCCCTCACCGAGGTCAGCTTGGCCCGCCTCAACCTCGCCCAGGTGCTGGGCGAGCACAACCGGCGGTTCCGGCTTCCCTTCCGAGAGTTCAAGGAGATCTATGCCGCCTCTCGGGAGCGCCTGCGGGATGGCCTCCAGCGCAAGGAGCCCAAGCTGCTGGACCTGCTGCGCCGCACCTTCCCTTCCATCCGCCCGGAGCTGTACGACGATGAGAAGGCCGCCACCAGGATCCTGTTCAATGCCCGCATCGTGGGATACCTGCTGGCCGATCTGGGCGGTGTGGCGACCAAGCTGCTGGCCAACCCGGTGCTGAAGGCGGAGGTGGGTCAGAGCAGGAGCTGGAGCGAGCTCCTGGCGGACTACCTGGATGTCCTCCAGGCCGTGAGACGCAGCGAGGTGGTGGACCTGGTCCGCCAGCCGGTGGTCCTGGCGGGACAGGAACACACGGAGACCCAGCGGCGGGCACGGTACGGGGAAGGGCGGCTGTACCGGTTCCATCCCGACGGGGAAGTCCTGAACCTGGCCCGCAAGATCACGGTGATCTTCGCGGACCTGCGGGGGTTCACGCAGACCTCAGAGGGCGCCTACTCGGAGCGGGAGCTGACCCAGCACCTCTACGAGGTCTTCGATCCCTTGGCGTCCGTGGTGGAACGGTACCAGGGGAAGATCGACAAGTTCACCGGGGACGGCGTGATGATCACCTTCGGAGCCGCGCGCCTCAGCCGGAAGGACGAGCTGAACGCCCTCCGCACCGCCCTGGCCCTGCAAGGCATGATGCGGGCCCTGCGCGCAGCCGGGCGGACCGGCTTCGAGATGGGGATCAGCGTTCACACGGGTCGGGCCCAGGTGGCCCACTTCATTGTGGACGACCGGACCATGGATCACACCGTCATCGGCCGGAACGTGAACATCGCCGGCCGGCTGTCGGGTTCGGGCAAGACCCAGGGCTCGGCCTTCGATGATGAAAACGGGGTGGGCACCCGGGAGCGTGTTCCCGCCGGCGCGGCCGGGGCGCAGGATGTCTGGGTGGATGAGGAGGGGACGCTGTACAACACCGGGATCGTGGTCAGCCAGGACACGGTCGAGGAATTGGTGAAGCTGGTGGAGTGTCAGCCGCTGACGGAAGTGGGCCGCAGCGGATACCGATTTCTCGACGAAATGCTGGGAAAAAATGTCTTGCTAGAGTATGTCGGCGATGCTAAATTCAAAGGCATCGGCCGCTCGATCGCCATCTACCGGCTGGGGCTCGAGGACGACGGGCCTGCGCCGGCGCAGCGGCCGCCGCGGGGGCCGCAATGACCTGGACGCTGTGGGCCCCGTGGCGCATGGCGTATATCGGAGGGACGCGCACCGAAGGGTGTCTGTTTTGCGAGAAGGCCCGAGAGGACGCCGACAGGACAACCCTCATTCTCCACCGCGGGCCGTCGACGTATGTAGTGATGAACCTGTTTCCATACGCCAACGGTCACCTCATGATCGTGCCCTACCGACATTGCGCAGGGCTGGACCAGCTCTCCCCCGAGGAATCCCTGGAAATCATGCAGGCGGCGCGGCACTGCGTCCGGGTCCTCCAGCGTGCTTTCCGGGCCGAGGGCTTCAACGTCGGGTTCAACCTCGGGAAGGCCGCCGGCGCCGGGATCGCCGAGCATGTCCACCTGCACGTGGTGCCTCGCTGGGTGGGGGACACGAATTTCATGCCCGTGCTGGCGGATACCAAGGTGATGCCGGAATACCTGGAGGCCGGGTACGAGAAGCTGTACCCATTCTTCCAGGAGCAGGGCACGTGAGGAGGGCCCCATGCTCATCAAGATGACCGTGCGGGGGATCGCCCTGGATCCCATCACCAATATGCCCATCATCATCCTGAAGGATGTGGACGAGCGGAAGGCTCTCCCCATCTGGGTCGGCATCTTCGAGGCCAACGCCATCGCCTTGGAGCTGGAGAAGGTCTCCACGCCCCGACCCATGACCCACGACCTGCTCAAGAGCATCCTGGACGGACTCGGGGTGACGGTCCGCCAGGTGATCGTGAACGATCTCAAGGACAACACCTTCTTCGCGGTGATCGAGCTAAACCACAACGGGAACGTCATCAACATCGACGCCAGGCCGAGCGATGCCATCGCCCTCGCCCTGCGGGTGAATGCGCCCATCTTCGTGACGGAGAAGGTGGTGTCGCAGGCCAAGAGTGTGGAGATCTCCGACGAGAAGGAGGAGACCGACAAGTGGAAGGAGTGGCTGGAGAATCTCAAGCCCGAAGATTTCGGGAAGTACCGGATGTAGACATTGGCGGCGTCGCCGCTGAGAGCCCGCCGGCCGGAAGGCCGGCGGGTTTTTCGTCTTTGCTCGCTCCGTGAGGGCCAGCTGCGGCAGTGCTCGCCCCGCTACCGGTTATCGGGCTATCCCTGCATCGCGACGGCCAACAGGATCAGGCCGGTGGCGACGAGAGCCGACGCGGAGACGCGCTGTTCCCCGAGGGGATCCCCCAGTACGCGCCAGCCCAGGATCGCCCCGAGGATGACTGAACTCTCCCGCAGGGCAGCAACGTAGCTCACCTGGGTCAGCCGCATGGCAAAGGGTGTCCTCCCCGCTCTTGACGAGCAGGTTCCAGGTGGCGTGCAGGCCGGCCGCCAGCAAGACGAGGAGGAGGACGAGGAAGGAGATCCACATGGTTGCGCGATCCCCGCGGGCTTTTGGTTCTCACCCTCGCCCAGGCTTCCCGTGTTGGCTCACCCGGTCCGGGGGCGGACCTGCGTGTGGGCACGGCCGCCGGACGTATTCCCGGGCAGCAGACTTGACAGGGGAGCGGCGCCGTGGCTTACTGTCCCGGTTCAGGATGGCAGGGACAATATCGAACTCATCAGGCGATGTAAAGAAGGATGCGTCCGCACGACCGGGAGGGGATCATGGAGGCGCGGATCACGCATGCCCAACTCTGCCGTTTTCTTGACGGACACGCGCCGTTCCTGAAGGCGATGGGCATCCGGTGCGAGGAGTCGCGGCCCGGCTACGCCGTGGCCCGCTGGAGACAGGACCCGCGCTGGATCCGGCCCGGCGGGTATCTGTTCGGTGGGGGATTGATGACGCTGGCGGATGCGGCACTGTACATGGCGATCCTCAGTGAGATCGGCCTGCAGGCCATGGCGGTCACCAGCGAGCTGAAGATGAACTTCCTCCGGCCAGCCGTCGGCGGGGACGTGCTGGCCCGGGCGCGCGTCCTCAAGGTGGGAAGGCGCCTCGCCTACGGGGAGATCCACCTGCTCATGGCCGATGGTGGGGAGAAGCTGGTCGCCCACGCCACCAGCAGCTATGCGCTGCCGGATGCGGAGGCCGATGACGCTACGACTCCGCGGTCCACAGGGACTGAATGAGCCAGGAGGGAAAACGGTGGCGGGCCGCAGGCTCCCGAGGTGCTGGGGCAAGCCACCAGCGCCACTCAGGCAACACCATCCCCCAATGCGTCCAGCACGAAGCAGACTCAGCGGCAACGTCGCCGCTGAATATCAGTCACGGCCAGCGGGTCGAGAAACACCGTCGCCGCCTCTTCAAAGGGCACGCCGTGCTTGTGGAGATTGCGCCGTGCTCTCTCCGGATCCCAGTCATAAGTCACAGGTGAAATCTCCCTCACCGGCACGCTGGCTCGCCGAACGTTGAGCGTGAACCTCGTTTCACGCCGCGTCCGCGCGGTGTGAAACGTAGGCGTCCACGCTCTTGTTCGCCGATCGTGACTACGACGCCACGCGCAGGGGCCTCTTCGGGGCCAGAGAAACGACCGGACGATCCAGATGCGCCTGCTTCTTCTTGAGGTCAGCGACGATGGTCTTCAGGTCGTGGTTGAACCGCGCCGAGTGCCGTTGGCGGGCAGCACGGACCTCCTCAACTATGGGATCTTTGAACATGCTCATGCCTCCATCAATTCTTCCGGCGTACAGATCACGGGGCAAGCGTACCCTGCCCCTTCGAGAAAGCGCTCTACCTGTCTGCGCATGGCAGCGTTAGCGAGATGAGTGGCATTCCACGTCACGAGGTAGTCGATCCCGTTTACCGCGCAGACGGCAATGAGGAGTGCGTCTTCGGGGTACTCCTTCGGCATGGGTCCATCCTCGACCATCCGACGGGCGAGGGCCTCGGCCTCGTCGCCGACCGCCAAGGCGGGAACCCCCGGAATAGCAGCGAGTCTCTGCTCAACGGCGGCCGGGTCGCCATCCTCCACTTCCGTGAGAACGAGGGGAGAGACGTAGAGGTCGAATCGGTTCCTGCATGCGTCCCACCACTCGGTGGTCAAGGCCTGCCGGCCGGCGACAATCACGTCCCGGGACGGGCGCCCGGTCAAGTAGCTGATGACAGACGTCTCAACATAGACGGATGGTTTCATGCGATAAGTTTACCCCCTGCGGGGATGTAGAGGAAGACTTTTCTCGAGCGGCGAACGGCCTCGAGCTTAGCGGCCCGGCAAAGCTATTATTGACCCAAAATCGCGCCCAGGCCCGGTCCGCTACAGCGCCGGGAGAACGCGTCCGTACGAAGGACGGCCGAGTCACCAGCGGAGCGGCCGGATGCTCGCAGGAGCCGCTAGGCACCGGGTGGGCGGTACCGGACCTGCTCCGCCTTGCGCAAGGCATCTATCGTTTCGTCGACGGTCAGGAGGACTGTCGTTTCGAGCGAGCCAAGCGCGCCGCCGGCGGTGATGGCCAGCGCGACCGCGGCCATGGAAACGTTGTCGGGGGCTTCCCACAGGGTGAAGCCGTCGTGAGCGCCAAAGGCGTACCAGAATCCATGCAGTTTACCGCCGACCGACTCAATGTACGATTGCGCGGCCTTGCGGCGGTCCTCTGGGTTGCGGATAAGCCTGGCCCAAGTCTCCGGCGTGTAGCTGAACTTCGATAGATAGACTGGCATCGTGTCTCCCTCCCCGTTACTGAAGAATTCTCCGGCGCCTAACGATCAGGATCAGTAGCCGGGGATGCGGCGACTGAGGGAACCTTTGCCAAAGACCCCTGACCGCATCCCCGGTCAACTGCATCCTATGGTTCGGCCCTTTCGCTGAGCAAAGTGTTGAGTCTTCGCAACACTTGGACAACAAGCTGCTCTGGGATCGCGCAGAGACGTGCGCACTGGCGAGCCTTCCAATCGAGGCTCTTCACTTGATCCGCCAGCACCACGCCTGTCACGGGTAGTCCGTCCGGCAGCGCGACCTCGAAGGGGTAGCCCTTCACTTGGCTGGTAATCGGACAGAGCAGCGCCAGCCCGACCCGCCCGTTGTAGGCCGCTGGCGACACGACCAACGCCGGCCGCCGCCCCCGCTGCTCGTGACCGGCCTGCGGATCAAGGCTAATCCAATTGACGTCGGCCCGTTCCGGGACATAGACACGCTTGGGCTTCACCAGATTTCCTTC
>JACQVO010000031.1 GCA_016209725.1 Candidatus Methylomirabilota bacterium
ACTCAGCACGCCTTCCTGGACGCCTTTTTTTCCTCCACGCATCTCCCCTCACGGTTCTATCTTTCGGGGGGAACAGCTCTGTCGGCTTTCTACCTAAAACACCGGCGCTCCGACGACTTGGACTTCTTTACCCTGGATCAGCAGGCTCTAGCAGATGCGGGAAGGCTCCTGGAAGATTCGGCAGGTCGGACAGGTCTTGCGGTGACCGATGTAAAGACCGCCGACACAATCGTCCAGTTCTTCCTTGAGGGGGACCGACACCCGGCGCATCCGCTCAAGAAAGTGGATGTGGTCTTGGATACGCATCCGCACGTCGCTGTGGAGAGGTTCGGCCCATATCTCGTTGATAGTCTGCTCGACATCGCGGCCAACAAAGTGTCCGCGATCTTCCGCCTGGACACCAAAGACTTCATTGATCTCTATTTCGTTCTGAAATCGAGACCGTTCACGGTGGATGACCTCATACCGTTGGCGAAGCAGAAACTACTCGGGTTTCACGAGTTCGACTTGGCCGGCTGCTTTGCGCAGTTCCCCTCTCTTGCCGGTCGAGCACGGTTCGTCGAAAGGTATATGGTTGAACGAGTGGATCTTGACGATGTGGAGGAATTCTTCCGAAAACTGTCAAGGGATCTGTTCGCATGGTATCCCCCTCCGACCATCCTCTAGCGGGGGATTCTCTCCAGCTTGCGCACGACCGTCGAGCCGGAAGGGGTGACCAGTTCTCGTCGCACCCGGCCTCGGCACGCACTGGTCCTCCCCAACTGTATTCCTCCTGTTAAGTCGACCTGATGGTGGGAAGGGAGGCTTGGTCCGGACCTCTGGTACCGAGCAGCGCCAAACGCTGTTCGGGAGACTGGATGTCCGGCGGCATCAGATCCCTCGCTCAGATGCCCTGCCCCACCTGCATCCTCTTGCCAGCACAATGGGTTCTGCCAGAAAATCCCCTTGACAACGCCGTTTGGCCCCACATATAGTCCGCCTTACGTATAACGGAAATCACACGATATCGCTCCTTTTTGTTGGCCAATGCGTCCCCGAGCTGCTCTCTTCGACGTCCATGGCCTGTTCCTCCGGGAATACCGCGGGGAGGTGTGGGTCGGCACGCTCCTTCGCCTGATGGAGGAGCTTGGCTTCACGGCGGAGGCCGTCCGGGTGGCCCTGTCGCGCATGGTCTCCCACGGGTGGCTGGCCAGCCGGCGGGTCGGGCGCAAGAGCTACTACGCCCTGACCGAGCGCAGCCGGCGCCGCCTGGACGAGGCAGCGGCCCGGATCTTCGCCCCGGAAGACGGGAAATGGGATAGTCGCTGGCGGATCCTGACCTACTCGGTGCCCGAGGGGCGGCGCGCCGATCGGGACCGCCTCCGGCGGGAGCTGATGTGGCTGGGCTTCGGCCCGCTGTCCAACAGCACGTGGATCAGCCCCGCGCCGCTCTTCGAGCGTGCGCGTGAGGTCTTGGAGGCGCAGGGGTTGAAGGAGTACGTGGCCCTCTTCAGCGCCGAGCATCACGGGCCGGCCGCCGACCGACGGTTGGCGGAGAAATGCTGGGACCTGGCGGCGATCAACCAGCAGTACGGCCAGTTCATCGGCAGCGTGCGGCCACGCCTCCTGGCGGCGCGGCAACGACGGAGCCCGTTGCCCGACAACGCGTGCTTTGCCGAACAGGTTCGGCTGGTCCACGGGTTCCGGAAGTTCCTGTTCGTTGACCCCGGCCTTCCGGCCTCGCTCTTGCCCCGCGAATGGCGGGGCCACGAGGCCCGGCGGCTCTTCCGGGAGTACTTCGACCTGTTGTCGCCTGGCTCCACGCGGTTCTTCGTCGCCGCGTTTGCTGCCGCGCCCGACCGCCCGCAGGATCAGGCCGCCCTGCTGGCGTGGCTGCGCCGGGCCGCCAGGGCCGCGCGGCCGCATTCTCTCCGGACGTCTCTCTCGGGGGTCAGAGGATGATTTGGAATCCCGAGATGGAAACCATGCCCCGGGAGCGCCTGCGTGCGCTGCAACTCGAGCGACTCCAGCAGACCGCGCGCCGCGTTTGCGAGCGGGTATCCTTCTACCGGAACACCTTCGACAAGGCCGGGGTAAACCCCGCCGACATCCGTAGCCTGGAGGACATCCGGAAGCTGCCGTTCACCCGAAAGGCGGACTTCCGCGATACCTATCCCACCGGACTCTTCGCGGTCGCGCTGGACCAGGTCGTCCGCATCCATGCCTCGTCGGGGACGACGGGCAAGCCGATCATTGCCGGCTACACCCGGGCGGATGTGAACATGTGGGCCGAGACGTGCGCGCGCTGCCTGGCCTCGGCAGGCGCCGTCCCGGGGGATGTGTTCCAGAATGCGTACGGCTACGGCCTCTTCACCGGGGGCTTGGGCTTCCATTACGGTGGGGAGCTGATGGGGCTCACCGTGATCCCGGTTTCCGGTGGCAACACGGAGCGCCAGATCCTCCTGATCCGGGATCTCAAGCCCAAGATCCTGACCTGCACCCCCTCCTACGCGCTGACCATCGCCGAGACGATCCGGACGATGGGCATTGACCCGGCCGGTCTCGGCCTCAAGGCCGCCGTCGTGGGCGCGGAGCCGTGGACGGAGGAGATGCGGAAGGAGATCGAGGCCAAGCTGCGCCTGAAGGCGGTGAACATCTATGGGCTCACCGAGGTGATCGGCCCGGGGGTCTCCTGCGAGTGCGTGGAGGTCCGGCACGGGGCGCATATCTACGAGGACCATTTCTATCCCGAGGTGATCGACCCGAACACCGGGGAGGTCCTGCCCCCCGGGGCCCGAGGCGAACTGGTCTTCACCAGCCTGACCAAAGAGGCCCTGCCCGTGATCCGGTACCGGACGGGAGACATCGCCTCCCTGGATGCCTCGCCTTGTGCCTGCGGGCGGACCAGCATCCGGATGTCCCGGATCGTCGGCCGGACCGACGATATGCTGATCATCCGGGGGGTGAATGTCTTCCCGTCGCAGATCGAGACGGCCCTCATGCGCATTCCCGAGCTGACCCCGCACTACCAGTTGGTGATCACCCGGGAGAAGACCCTCGATGAGCTGGAGGTGCGCGCCGAGGTCAGTGATGAGTTCTTCCGGCTGATCGGCGGGGAGATCCTGGTGGACGAGGCCCACCAGGCCGATCACGCGGTTCACGAGCTGCGCCGGCGGGTCGGCGAGCGACTGCGGGGCACGCTGAACCTGAACACCACCGTGAGGCTGCTCCCCCCCGGTGGCGCCCCCCGAAGCGAGGGCGGGAAGCTGAAGCGGGTGGTGGACAAGCGCAAGTTGTGACCAGGGAACCGTCATGACCTATCCGGCGAGTCGCGCGGCCGAAAGTTTTCCCTTCGAGCGCATCCGGTATGAGAAGAAGACGTGGCGGGCCACCGTCACGATCAACCGCCCCCAGGTGCACAACTGTCTCGATTTCCAGACTCTCAGGGAGATGAGCCAGGCCTTCGAGGACGCATCCTGGGACGATGGGGTTGCGGTGGTCGTCCTCACGGGTGCGGGAGAACGCGCTTTCAGCACCGGGGCGGACCTCAAGGAGCAGGAGGAGTATTTCCTCACCCGGCCCCGGGACTACTGGAAATGGATGGGCGCGTTCGTGGATACCCACTATCGCCTGCTGAACATCGGGAAGCCGACGATCGCGCGCCTGAACGGGCTGGTCGTGGGTGGCGGCAACGAGTTCAACATTGCCTGCGATCTGGCCGTCGCCGCCGACCACGTCAAGATCCGCCAGGTGGGGACGGCCCGGGGAAGCGTGGCGGCCGGCGGCGCCACCCAGTGGCTTCCGCTGCTCGTCGGAGATCGCCGGGCGCGCGAGATCCTCTGGCTATGCGAGGAGATCGACGCCCAGCAAGCGCTCCAGTGGGGCCTCGTGAACCAGGTGGTCCCCTATGGGGAGCTGGATGCGGCCGTGGACGCCATGGCGCAGAAGCTGGTGGAGAAGTTGCCCGAGTGCATGCGGTACACGAAGCAGCAGGCGAACTTCTGGAAGGATTTCTCCTTTCACATGACGGTCGGCCACGCCCGTGACTGGCTGACCCTCCACTCGGGTTCCCCCGAGGTGTACGAGGGCTTCCAGGCGTTTCGCGAGAAGCGGGCGGTGGATTACCTCGGCCTGCGCCAGCGCGCCGCCGGGGGCGGCTCTTCCGAGTTCGTGTGGGGTCCCCCGCGCCGCGTCTGCGCGGCCTGCGGAGCCAAGGGGATCCCCGAGGAATTCAGCTTCTGCGGCAACTGCGGCGTGAGACTGTGACAAGCGTTCCCATGTGTTGCAGTGCTGCCGTGCTGCCGTGGGAATCCCCAAACCGTTGCACCGCAGCACCGCGGAACAGCAGCACGAGAGCCCGATGGAATTCACCCTGATCAAGGCGTGGACCGAAGACAGCATCGCGCTCGTGCAGCTCCACCGCCCCGAGGCCCTCAATGCCCTGAACCCGGAGATGTTCGAGGAGCTGCTGACGGCGCTGGAGGCCTACGATGCCGACGCCGCCATCCGGTGCATGATCCTCACGGGGACCGGGCGGGCCTTCTCCGCCGGCGCCGACATCAAGCAGATGGCCGGGATGAGCGCCGTGGACCAGATGGCGAGCCCTGCCCCCGCCCGCTGGGAGCGCCTGCGCCGTCTCAAGAAACCGATCGTGGCCGCCGTGAACGGCTTCGCCCTCGGCGGGGGATGCGAGCTGATGATGTGCTGCGATATCGTCGTGGCGGCGGAGACGGCGCGTGTCGGCCAGCCGGAGATCAACATCGGCATCATTCCCGGTGCCGGCGGGACCCAGCGCCTGACCCGGGTGGTGGGAAAGTGCAAGGCGATGGAGCTGATCCTGACCGGCCGCCAGGTGACCGCCGCCGAGGCCGAGGCATTGGGCCTCGTCAACCGCGTGGTCGCCCCGGAACTCGTCCTGGACGAGGCCAGGCGGATCGCGCGGGAGATCGCCGCCAAGTCCCCCATCGCCGTCCGGGCGGCCAAGGAGTGCATCCTCAAGGCGCAGGAGACCAGCCTGGCCGTTGGGCTGGATTTCGAGCGGAGGATGTTCGCCCTCCTCTTTGCCACCGAGGACAAGGTGGAGGGGATGCAGGCCTTCCTCGAGAAGCGCGAGCCCAAATTCAAGGGCAGCTAGCCAACCCCCCCGACGGCGGGACAATTCGGGGGCTGGTCCCCCTCGTAGGGAGGGGGCTGCACCCACGCTTCTCGTGGGTACCCGCCCTCCGAGTATCGCGACGCCATGACATCTGCTCCACTGCCAAAGAGAAAATGGGTACGACTTCGCGACTTCGACTACAGCCAACCGGTTCCTTGCAGTGTCACGGTGTGTGCACTTGAACGGCGAGGAATATTCGTTCGTCCTTTGGGCTAAGGGCCTGCAAGGAGGCCTGTGGCAGGCAAGCTTCTACGATCATGTTCTGCGGAAGGACGAGGACATCGAAGCCGTAGCCGCGTATATCACAGCCAATCCGGTCAGGAAGGGAATGGTGTCATGCCCGGAAGAATATCCGTATTCAAGGATATTTCCGGAAGCAGTTCCGCATTGAGGTGTTGCGAAGTCGGCGGAGGGCCACAAGGGCCCTCCCTGCGTAAGTCGATGATTCTCATTGTGTAGGGAGGGGGGCTTGTCCCCCTCCGTACCCACCGGGAAGCGAGGGATAGGGGATGCCGACTGAACAGGAGAAGCACGAACGCGTTCTGGAGAGGATCCGCGCGGGGCAGGCGATCGAATCGCCCGCGGACATGAGCCAGGACTACCACGCGCACCTCGTGAACTTGATGCAGATGCAGGCGGACTCCGAGCTGGCGGGCGGCTTCGGCTACGTCCCGTGGATTGTGAAGGCCCCCACCGTACCCGAGATGCTGGCCGTGGCCACCATCGTCAAGGACGAGGTGCGCCATGCCCGGGTCATGTACCGCCTGCTGGCGGACCTGGGAATCAACCCCGAGGAGAAGATCCGGCAAACGGACCTGACCCTCCGCGTCTCCTCCGACCGGGACCTCGGCACGGCACGCGCGGCGGCCGACAAGCGGGTGAACATTTTCTACTACCCCATCGACACCTGGGCCGACTTCGTGATGTTCAATTTCTGCATGGACCGGGGGGCCGGCCACCAGCTCCTGGACGTGTACGAGTGCAGCTACGGACCCTGGCGCCGGGTGATTGACGGCATCTTCAAGGAGGAGAAGATGCACATCGCCCACGGCGAGACCTGGATCAAGCGCCTGGCGGCCGATCCGGCCAGCCGCGAGGAGTGCCAGCAGGCGCTGGGCAGGTGGTACCTCCGGACCATGAACATCTTCGGCCGGCCTCATTCGCCGAAGAACAAGATCTACCGGGAGCTGCGCCTGAAGATTCGGGACAACGACGAAGTCCGTCGCGCTTTCGCCGACGAAGTGCGGGAGATCGTGGGGCCCCTGGGGCTGACGCTGCCGGCCTGGAAGCCCAAATGGGAGGATCTGCCCCAGGAGGCGATGATTCCGGGCTAAGTACTCCAGGCCGCAATTACGGTGACGTATTCTTCGGACCGCCACGCCGTTCGTGGTGAGCCTGTCGAACCGCGAACGGCGGCTATGAGCGGAGAGTTCACTCTTCGACAAGCCTGCCCTGAGTGGCGTTTCGCCCTTCGACTGGCTCAGGGCGAACGAAGTCGAAGGGCTCAGGGCGAACGACGGAACTTACGTTACCGTGACTTCGAGATGCAGCACTACGGACGCTGTGGATTGGCGGACTGGTGAGCGATTGCCATGAACGACAACGTTACAACCATCGGCGTCATCGGCGCTGGCACCATGGGGGCCGGGATCGCCCAGGTCGCAATTGTCGGCGGGTTCCGCGTCCTCCTCCACGACACCGTTGAGGCGGCATTGGCCCGGGGGCGATCCCGCATCTCTCAGGGCGTGAACCGGGCGGTGGAGCGTGGCCACCTCCAGGAGGAGGCGGCCGAAGAGGCCCTGGGTCGGTTGGCGGCCATCACCCGCCTTCAGGAGATGGGGGAGGCCCGCTTCATCATCGAGGCCGCGCCCGAGGATTTGACCCTCAAGCAGCGGCTGTTCGCCGAGCTGGACGGGATCGCCGATCCCGGCGCAGTCCTGGCGACCAACACGTCATCCCTGTCCATCACCGCCATCGCCGGGGCGACGACACGTCCCATGCGGGTGGTAGGCATGCATTTCTTCAATCCGGTTCCAGCCATGACCCTGGTGGAGGTGGTGGCCGGTCAGCGCACGGATCCCGGTGCCGTTGACGAAACGATGGCACTGGCGCGCCGCCTGGGGAAGACCCCGGTGCGCGCCAAGGATACGCCGGGCTTCGTCGTCAACCGGGTCGCGCGCCCTTTCTACCTGGAGGCCATGCGCATCCTGGGAGAGGGCAGGCTCGCCCACGACCAGATCGACGGGATCATGAAGGGGGCCGGCCGGTTTCGCATGGGACCCTTCGAGCTGATGGACCTCATCGGGATCGACGTCAACTTCGCGGTGAGCCGGTCGGTGTACGAGGCGTTCTTCCAGGAGCCGCGCTTCCGCCCCCACCCCATCCAGCAACGCATGGTGGAATCCGGTCTCCTGGGGCGAAAGACTGGTCGCGGCTTCTACGAGTATCCGAACACGCCGAAGGGATAGCGCGCTGCCCCCCTCGCCCCCGGGCTGCGGAGGGTGGGGAAGGGAAGGCCGAGCGGAAAGATCGGATGAGTCGAAGCGTGCTCATTCTTGGACACAGTCCGCTGGCGGACGCGCTGGCCGAGATCGTCGGGGTGGCCGGCCTCGGGGTGCACCGGCCGCCGGCGTGGCCGGAAACGCGGGAGGACCTGGACGCCATCTTCACCGATCAGGAGCGGCGGGAGCGCTACCTGCATCATCTGGGCGAGGCCTACCGGGACGCGGAGGTGGTGATCGAAGCGGAGGCCTCGGAGTGGATGGACCCTGAACTCCCGGACAGCGCGCTGATCCTCACGGCCGCCCTGGGCCACAGCGCGGCGGAGGCCGCGGCCGAGATCCATGCCCGCCACCGGGTCGTCGGGTTCGCGGCCTTGCCTCCGCTCCAGAAGGGCCAGATGGTCGAGTTGGCGGCCACGCCCTGGACGGACGGGCTTGCCATGCAGCAGGCAGGGGAATTCTTCCGCAGCGTGGGGCTGGAATCGGCCGTCGTCCCCGATGGGCCGGGTCTCGTCTTCCCTCGCATCCTCTGCATGATCATCAACGAGGCAGCCTTCGCGCTGATGGAGGGCGTGGCGTCGGCCGAGGATATTGACACCGCAATGACGCTGGGGACGAATTACCCCCTGGGTCCCCTCGAGTGGGCGGATCGGATCGGCCTGGACCAGGTCCTGGGCGTGCTGGATGGGTTGCAGGCGGAGTTCGGCGAGGACCGATATCGGGCGGCACCGGTGCTGCGCCGGCTCGTTCGCGCCGGCCACCGCGGCCGAGCCACAGGCAAGGGGTTTTATTCCTACGCAGAGGATTGAGCTCTCCTGACTTCGGGAACTAGTGTAGTGACTCTCAAATGCCTTTACAATTCCGTTCACCCTGAGCCTGTCGAAGGGTGCGGAATCCGGGCTTCGACAAGCTCAGCCC
>JACQVO010000250.1 GCA_016209725.1 Candidatus Methylomirabilota bacterium
ATGCTGGGGGCGCCCCGGTCGGCCCGGATCGTGGGCTGGGCGATGCACGGCAATCCCCACGGACGTCGCGTGCCCTGCCACCGGGTGGTCCAGCAGGGTGGGTCCTGCAGCCAGAACTTCCGGGCCGGAGACCCAGGCGCCCAGCGACGCCTGCTGGAGCGGGAAGGGGTGGGCTTCCTCCTGGATGGTCGTGTGGACATGCAGGCCCACCAGTGGCGCCCGGGACCGGAGGTGCCGCGCCGGAGGCGCAGGGAGTAAGGTGGCGCGACATGACACGGCCCGCGCCCGAAGGCGCGGGCCGTCTTGGTCAACCTGAGGATGGCTCGCCGAACCTAGGGTCGGTAGTAGGACCCCAGGCAAAGAGCGATGAAGCCGACGAGTCCAATGCCCATCTTGACCATCTGTAGGGCCGAACCGGACTCGGAGGCAATGAACCAGGGAATAACGACCAGGACGCCCCCCGTGACCATCACCCCGATCGCCTGAGCCTTCGTGAGTCGCTTCTTCGGGCCGAGATTCTTCTGGGCTGTTTCCTCAGCCATGGCTCCCCTCCATGCAGAGACGCCGGCACAAAGGCAGGCGTGCTCTCGCTTGCGAGAATCCGTATCCACTGCTGGCCTGGATCAGGAGAGAAGCGGCTGGCTGGGATCGTCTGGAGAGTTGGGTCGGCTAGGCGCTGCGGAGAGGTGGCCCCGCGGAAGGCTACGGAAGGCCTGCAGAGCCGGGTTGCGTGGCCAGGGGGTGGGGGGCCGGTCAGGGCAAATCAGTCGGGCGCTCCGTTCCGGCCGCTTGATGAACAGGCGATGGGATTGCGCCTGCTTCTCGAGACGCACCCCGAGATTCTCGGCGACGGCGGTCAAGGGGAGGCTTCGGGCCCCGGGGGTGAGAGAGGGGATCTCATCCGCTGGCCAAGCGGAAGGGAAGACGAACATCCCGGCGGCCACGGCCAGACAGACCGCCAGGGCAACGGACAAGCGAGGCAGGGAGCAGAGCCTCAGTTTTCGATGCAGCATGAGAGACCGGGTCCTCACGGATTCTCTTTCTACGTCGATCGACGCGCGAAGTCAACCACGGAAATCCCACGGACGGGGGAGGGAGACGTCCGAGGGGCGGCAGGGCCACGGATCTGTGCGGCCTGGTACCGGAGCCTTTTCCGATCATCGGGGAAGAATCAGCCAGGTGAAACCTGCTATCAGTGCGGAGAGGGGGATCGTGAGAATCCAGGCCCAGACGATTTGGACGGCCACCCCCCAGCGGACCGCGGAGAGGCGCTGGGTGGCACCCACCCCCATGATGGACCCTGCGATGGTGTGCGTGGTGCTGACGGGGATGCCGCCGACCGCGGTCCCGATCAGCATGAGGGCGCCGGCGGTCTCCGCGCAAAAGCCGCCCACCGGCTGCAGCTTGGTCAGGCGCATGCCCATGGTCCTCACGATGCGCCAGCCGCCGGCCAGAGTGCCGAGACCGATGGCGGCATGGGCTGCCAGGATCACCCAGAAGGGGACGTAGAACTCGGGGCCCAGGTAGCCGGATGAGTAGAGGAGGATGGCGATGATCCCCATGGTCTTCTGGGCGTCGTTGGTGCCGTGGCCGAGGCTGTAGGCGGCGGCGGAGAGGAGTTGCAGGCGACGGAACAGCCAGTCCACCTGGCCCGGGCGTGCCCGACGGAAAAGCCAGGCGACGCCGACCATGAGAACGTAACCGGCCACCAGTCCGAGGAGGGGAGCCAAGACGATGAACATCAGGATCTTTGCCAGCCCCGAGGGGACCAGGGACCTGAAGCCGGCCTTCACGACGGCCGCGCCCGCGAACCCGCCGATGAGGGCGTGGGAGGAACTGGTGGGAAGGCCGAGGTACCACGTGATGAGGTTCCAGAGAATCGCGCCCGTGAGCGCCGCGAGGATCAACCAGTGGTCCACCACGGCCGAGTCCACGACTCCCTTGCCGATGGTGGTGGCCACGTTCACGCCGAACCCGAAGGCCGCCACGAAGTTGAAGAAGGCCGCCCAGGCCACGGCCTGCCTGGGGGAAAGGACGCGGGTGGATACGACCGTGGCGATGGAGTTGGCCGCGTCGTGGAATCCGTTGATGTAGTCGAAGGCGAGGGCAACCAGGATGATGAAGCCGACGAGAACGAGCGATCCGGACATCCGCCCCTCTGCCGTTCCTTATCAGAATCAGAAATCGTGAAGGGTATTAATCTTTCCGTGACCGGGGTCGGTGTTCAAGAAAAAGGCCTATGACGACGGCCGGTCCGGCCGAGGAGCATGTGGTAACCCGGCTGGGAGTCGAACCCAGAACACCCGGATCAAAAGTGCCCTCGGGCGCAAATACGCCGAATGCCACCGAGTTGTCATGAAGCCCGAAAGCGGGTGGATTTTCACCGACCTCGCCCCACCTGTCAAGTGGAGGAACCTTTGGCACCGGAGGGAGCCGGGGTATCGAATTGGAGTCCCTTTACTCGCCGGCTTGCCTCGACTTCCCAGAAGTCTCTTGACGAATATTCCGAATGTGTTATATTCCTCCTGTGGAATGGGAGGTGGAGTACACCGACGCGTTCGAGGTCTGGTGGAATGGCTTGACCCTGGACGAGCAGGAGGACGTTGACGCCTCCGTCCGGCTCCTCCAGCGGTTCGGACCGAATCTCCCCCGGCCGCACTCGGACACGGTGAAGGGCTCCCGCCATTCCAACATGAAGGAATTGCGAATTCAGCACAGAGGCCGGCCCTTTCGGGTTCTGTACGCCTTCGACCCCCGACGCTGTGCTATCTTGCTGCTGGGCGGGGAAAAGACCGGGGACGATCGCTGGTACGAGAGAATGATCCCGATCGCGGATCGGCTGTACGATGAACACCTGGCTGCGCTGGAACGGGAGGGAAAGACGGATGGCTAAGAGCTATAGGCTGCTCCAGGCAAGGATGTCGCCCGAGGCGCGGGCCCGGGCGCAGTCCAAGGCCGAGCAGATGATTCGCGAAATGGCCCTGGATGAACTACGGCGAGCCCTGGACCTCACGCAGGATGAGCTTGCCCGCCGGCTCAAAGTGAAGCAACCCGCCGTGGCCAAGATCGAGAGTCGGGCTGACATGTACGTGAGCACGTTGAAGAGCGTCATCGAGGCCATGGGCGGCACCCTGGAGATCCGAGCCGTCTTCCCTCACGGCGATGTCCGGATCACCCACTTCGCCGAGGCGCGCACGCGTGGCACTGGAGCAGCCGCAGGCTAGCAGCAGGGCAAGCCGTGCGCCGATTCCTTTCGGTCGCTCCTCAAGACGGGCCTCAACAGAGTGCAACTGGCGCTTACGCTCCATGCCAAGGGGATCAGCATCGAGACCCCGGGAGGTAAGGCGATGCGGTGCCCAGAGTGCGGCCATGCCCTGCGGGATTGCGAATAAACAACG
>JACQVO010000045.1 GCA_016209725.1 Candidatus Methylomirabilota bacterium
CTGAGCCTCCGCGTCTTCGATGATCTGCCGGGCAATCCGGTCCTTCTTGGAGAACCCGGGGTTGAGGTACTCCAGCTTGGCCAGGATGGTGCCCTCCACCCCTCGCGTGAGCCTGGTCAACGTGACCAGCGGCGTGTCCCCGATGGCCTCCATCGCCGAGTCGAGTACGCCTTCGTTCCGCTTCATTTTCCTGGATCCTCCCATCCATTTCACATCGGAACCTGAGTGAAAGCCTCTCGTGGGCGCAGCGAAAGGCCGAAACAGGACGCTAACCCCCGGCCCGTTCCTCGTAATTTTCAGGGACCTGATCCCAAACGGGCATGAAGATCCAGAGCAGGATGTACAGGACCGCGCCCAGCCCATAGGCGAGGACCGTGACCGTCCAGAGGAGTCGCACAAGCCACGTCGGGACGGCAAGCCAGTACCCGATACCCGCACACACGCCGCCCAGCCAATGCCTGCCTTTCATCCGCCGGAGCTTCGGACGGGATCCGGGATCGTCAGCCATGGCGTCTCCCTCAACGAATGCTGCCAATGTCCGAGGCCGCCCGCGCCGGGACCTCCGGCCGGTGGGCGAGCAGGGTAGGAGTCTATCTTACCCCTTCTGCGCCCACTTCGCACCTTCCTCATCCCCCAGAATGCCTCAGGGAGGCGGACTTCTAGCCCCAATGCTGTTCAGTGTAGCCGTCACCCCGAGGAAATCCCCCCTCCCCCCCTTTCGCAAAGGGGGGTTGGGGGGATTTGGTCATTGCCCTGGACACCCCCGCCGTCCCCGGTGTAAAAGACGGACAGGGCCACGGGGGCGGGCCGAGCGATGCGCTCCCACGGCAGCGCATCGGACGATCCAAGGAGGCGATCATGGCGACGCAGAAAGGCACGGTGGCGCTGATCACCGGGTGTGGCGGCGAGCACGGCGTCGGCCGCGCCGTGGCAAGGCGTCTGGCGGCGGGCGGCGCCGACCTCGTCCTGACAGACGTGGTACCCACCGGCACCAAGGTGGTCCATGCCAAGCCACCGACCGCATGGGGAGGGCTAGAGTCCGTTGCAGAGGATATCCGGGCGGGCGGGCGTCGCGCCCTCACCGCCCTCCTCGATGTCCGCTCTGCCCACCAGGTGGATCGCGCCCTCGCCCTCGCCCTCAAGACCTTCGGACGCATCGATATCCTCGTCAACAACGCCGCCGCGCCGCCCGGCGCCGACCGCGTCCCCGTCGTGGAGCTTTCCGAGGAGGCCTGGGACACCGTCCTGGACGTCAACCTGAAGGGGAGTTTTCTGTGCGCCAAGGCCGTGGCCACCGTGATGCTCCGTCAGCGGATTCGCGGGCGAATCATCAACATCGCTTCGGACAAGGGAAAAGTCGGAAGCGGGAACCTCGCCGCCTATTGCGCCTCCAAGTTCGGCCTCATCGGCTTCACCCAGGCCCTCGCCATGGAACTGGCACCCGCCGGGATCACCGTGAACGCCATCTGCCCCGGAGGGCTGGACACCGAGCGGCTGGATTACCTCGGACGACGGGAGGACGGGAGCTACGACGAGGCGCAGCGCGCCGAACGGATCCAGCGATTGGCGGCCGCCGTTCCCCTGGGGCGCTTCGCCACGCCCGCAGACGTCGCCGAGGTCGTCGCCTTCCTCGCCTCGAATGCCGCGGAGTTCATCACCGGCCAGGCGATCAACGTGAGCGGCGGCGCCATCATGCACTGACCGGATGATCCTGCCGAGGGTACCCTCAATCCGAAATCCTCTGAACCGGTTTTCGCATTCGTCGACGGAGAAATTGGAACATCGTATCCTTGGCGACCCGGGTACCCAGCGTTGGCGCTGGGTGTTCATGGCGGTTCAAATGTTTCCTCGAACCACGATCAGGCGAGGCCGTCGGGTCCCGCGCCAGAGATCAGGGCGCAGATCCGCCGGCCTCTCCCCGGCCGGACCTTGCCGGTCCGCAGGGCTGCGATGGAGGCGGCTCCGCTCACATCCTCGATCGTGACCATCCCCTTCCCTCCGCAACACCGGGGTCGGACACTTCTCGTTTCATCTCCGGAGGGACGCGACCCCCATGTCCGCCATGTCTGGTGAGGGTGACAATCCGGAGGCCAGGGAAGAGGTTCACCGGGGATTGTGGTAAGAGTCTGGGTGGGAGTCGAAGCCCCCGGTCTTCTTTCCGCATCCCCCTGCCTGCCCTGGAGGTGAGTCCAATGGTGGAGACCAGCCTTGTCGAGATCGAGATCCTCCGCAAACGACTCACCGGCGATCAGTGCGCCATCCTGAACACGATCTGGAGCCACTTTCGTGACCACACGCAGTGGGTCCCGTGCCGTCTCCTGCATCAGCGATTCGGCAAGCCCGCCGTGCAGGCCTGCCTCGAACAGCTCGGCGACGGCATTATCCGGGAATTCGAGGATGAAGGGAAGCATTGGTACCGGCTGACCTTCCTCGGTGTCCTAATGACCGAGCAAGGCGAGGAATCGGAAGGGCTCCTCGCCCGATACCTGGAATACGTCCGCAACCGGTGGAAGTCCGACCCCACCCTGGAGTGGGTGGGCAGCCAGGAGGTCGAGGCGGCCCTCGGCCTGACGGCGGAACGGTCGCGCCTGCTCCGCCAGCTCATCCGCTTGAGTCACTGGTGGGGCGGCGGGAGCGGATTCGGGGACCAGGAGTGGACCGTGGGCGTCCCGATCGACGTGGACGACCTGCCCTCCGAGCCGGATCTGTGCGGCTATATCCGGGGGCATGTCCTCACGCACTTTCCCCCGGGGACGCCTCCCACCGGGATCGAGACGCCCCGCGGTGAGTTCTGGTTCGTGGCGGATCCCGACCTGCAACGGCAACTGACGCTGGATTGGCACGAGGCCCAGGACGTCTATCAGGTGCGGGGGTGGAAGAGTTGCGTGATCCTGTGCGGGGCGATCCTCGAGCGGTTGCTCTTGGATGCCCTGGCGGGGGAAGGCGATGCCTCCGCCGAGACAGGCCGTCCGGATCTTGCCGCGCTGGTGGATGCCGCCAGGGACCGGGGGATCCTCGGCTCGGGCACCCCTCCCCTGGGCCATGCCCTGGGGGAATTCCGGCAGCTCATCCACCCGGGGCGACAGGCGCGCGAGCGGGTCGAGGCCACCCGGGACGAGGCCGAGGCGGCGCTCATTGCGGTGCGCATGTGCCTTCGGCAGATGGCGGCGACACGGAGCGGTCAACCGGCCCAGAATTGACCGACGCACGGAGCAAGAGCCCCTGCGCCCTGATCGTCCCCAGTCGCGCGTTCCGTCACGCGCTCGCACGTGATGAACACGCCCGGCTGCGCCCAGCCTGTTGCAGTCGGACTACGACCTCCGCGTGATGCGACGTACCACCTGGCCCAAGATCGAGCCGAAGATTCGGGTGCCTGCTGCTTGAGGGACCGCCCGGACAGCCCGACACCGTGTGAAGGGAGAAATGGCCGCCCACATCATCGTGGACGTGGACGTGAAGGACGCCAAGGCATTCGAAGCCTACAAGCAGCCGACCGCCGCGAGCATTGCGCAACACGGCGGCAGGTTCATCATTCGGAGCAGCGAGTACGAGGTGCTGGAAGGGAGATGGCGCCCGGCCCGACTCGTGGTCTTGGAGTTTCCGACCGTCGAGGCGGCGAAGCGCTGGTATGAATCCGAGGAATACCGCAAGGTAATGCCCATCCGCCTCCGGCACGCGGTGAGCAATATGATCCTCGTGAACGGCATCTAAGCGACCACCAAAGACGCTGGCGCAAGGCGACATAGACTGGAGCGTCCCCTATTACTGGACGTCCCCTATTACAACTTGCGAGATGAGGGGCGCGGGACGGGTCGGGCACTTGTTTGGACGCGGCCACCACCCATAACGGCCCTTCGCAGGAGGGAAAGGCCGAGCCGGGTCGGGCTGCGACCTCTCGGAACTATCGGAGTGCGCTTTAGACCTTTTTTGTCAAGACTCTCTCAGACTCTCGCAGCTCATCCCTTGACACCGCGGGCCTGTAGGCGATAGGCTCCCACCCGAGCCTCCCGGCTTCATCCCCGCGTCGCGGGAGCCGCACCTACCACCTTCCTGCCGCTGATAATAGGCCGCACGGCTTGCGATCCTTGTGTACCCTCTCACGTTCGGGGGGAGCAGGTTCCCGGCTTTACCTTTACGTCACGGGACGAATACGTTGCAGTCTACGTCGCCTTCGACGGCGGGTCGTGTCTGGTGGAGGACGATGCATCCGGAGTATCCTTGCGGTACGGTCCCGGCGCCGTCACTCGCGGTTACCGCCGGGACGCCCCGGGTCCCTGCGTGATGTCAGCGAAGAAAAGGGGAATCGGAATGCGGGATGGGGGGCTCGTGGTCCATCGCTGCGGCTGGAGTGCTGCCGAGATTTGGGTCACTACGAATGCCCCAGGCGGAGGTCCCGGCGGATCCCCTCGGCGAGCAACTGGCGGATCAGGGTTTGATATGGAATCGCCTTCATCGTCGCGATCTTCCAAAGGGCATGGATCTGCGCGGCGTCCAGCTTGATGGAAAGGTTCTGGAGGCGCCGCACCCGTGTCCCTTGAGGATTGCCTGGCGCAACTCTTCATCCGGGGCGAACTCCACGGGGCGCTTCTCGATTTCCTGAAGCACCCCTCGCCTGTCATAGTACTTCGGCAGGTCCTCTTGGACTCGACTCGGCCGCGGCGGCATGCTCATCCCCTTCGCTGCTGCTGATAGTACGGTCGTTCCGCGCTGTTCATGTCCCACCCGATGATCACCCGCGCCAGCCCCTTCCCTTTCATCCGCCTCAATGCCGTGGCCGAGGGCCAAGTGCACCACATTGCCTTCGTCCCACTCGAACCCCGAGATTCGCATGCGGTGTCTCCGGCTGATGGTACATTACGCTACCCGACCGCTGCATGTCAAACGAGCCGATAGAGGGGACGCTGCTGCTTTCGTCGCCTTTCCACTCTTCGGATCGCCGGGACCACGGAAGGTCCATGGAACCATGAGACTCTCGGAAGGGAGAGACTCAGCTACTGATGTACGTGACGTAAAGATGATCCCTCGCACGGGTCATTCCGACGTACAGCAGACGGGCCGCTTCCGCCTCGGCTTCTTTGGCGGCCTCCTCGGTCTCTGACGCCCTTCTGTCTGGAAAGAGGTGCGCCATGCCGCAGAAGACGATCGGGAATTCCAAACCCTTGGCGCTGTGGTACATGCAGACATTCACGCTCGGGGGTTCGAAGACGAGGCCGCTCTCCTTCACCGCGGTCGCCGGGATCCCTTCCCGCTTCAGCGCCTCGGCGGTTGCGGAGGCGGCGTCCCGGCGTGCGTGGAGGATCAGAATGTCGGAGGGGGATCGGCCGTCGGCGAGAAGTCTCTGGATCTCCCCTGCCAGAAACTTCCGTTCCACACTCGGGTCGGGAAACCCGGTCAGAACAGGTTCCGATCCATGCCGCACCCACGCGTGATCTAACTCCGCCTCAATCCATTCCTCACCGTAGCGCCCGAGATCCTCCGCCACTCCAAGCCGTTGCATCCACTGGGCTGCATAGGTCGCGATCTCGAACGTGTTCCGATAGACGCGCCGGAGGATGCGGCTGCGCCCACGAAGCTGGATCCCTAGCCGGTTCCAGCAGAGATCCCGCCGGTACACGCGCTGTGCACCATCCCCGACGAGGAACAAGAGGTTTGTTTCCGGTTTGAGCAGGCGCAAGAGGATCCGGAACCAGGACGGGGCGAAGTCTTGGGTCTCGTCCACCAGAAGTGCGTGGTAGCGCTGCGCAGCGATCCGGCCAGCATTGATCAGCTCGAGGAGACGGAGCGGGACATCTTCCCAGTCCCAGCACTTCCTTACTCGGAGCAACTCCTCGTACCGCCGGAGGATCTTCAGGATCGCCTGGCGCTGCGGCTCCGTCAGCCGTCCCTGCCGTCCGGTCCGCTACGCTGCCAGGTACTTTTCATCGACCGGGGGTTCCACCTACTCCTTGATCCACTCGATCTCTTCGGCCGCAACTTCCGCGCCCAGACCCCATGCCTTCTCGACCCCAACAAGGGCCTCCGCCACCAGCGCAAGCCGCTCCCCTTTCTTGAGCGGGTCCTTCCACTCCCCTGCCTCGACGAGCAGATCCCGGCACCATTTGTGGAAATGGGTGATTTGGACGGCAGAGGGATCTCCGGCCAGCCTTTCGAAACAATCGAGCAGGAAGCGGTCAAGATCCCGGCCGTACGTGAGCACGAGGATCCGCCAAGAGGGTTGGAGTTGATGGAGCAGCTTGGCTCGCATGAGGAGCAGGAGAGTCTTTCCGCTACCCGCGACGCCCCGAACAAGCCGAACGGAAAGATCGCGGGCTAACCGCTGCTCGGGCGGTGGAAGAAAAAGGTCCGTCGTCACAAGTTGCATCTGCTCAGGGTCGAGCTGGCGGGGCGGCGCCGCGGCCGATACCGGCTCCAGGCAAAATTCCGGCGCCACGAGCCCTCTAAGAAAGTCCACTTGTGCAGCGGTGAGTCGAGGCGGGAAGTAAAGCCGGGCGAGGCCACTCAGACGCTTCAGTAAGAACTCGGGCGTCAAGTCCTCCCGGAACAACACATGTCGGATGTCGAGGTCGGCTCCTTCCTCTTCCCACCTATCACGGGTCAGGTAGGGAAAGACGACAGCGGGAACGCACGGGAACACCAAGTCTTTCTGATGTGAGCCCTCCGCCTCAACGAGCACCGGGAAACCTCGCGTGCGGACGAGGTCCTGGAGGCCATGGACGTACCGCTTGGCCTGCTCGAGCGGGTTCTCCTTTCCGAGTCCCTCCGGAGGTCGCCCTCTCTTCCAGTCTTTCACCTCCAGCACAATCAACCCGGTCTCGGCGCCGAGCACCACAAAGTCCGGCTCCTCGACATGTCGGCGACCAGGGAAAAGCCGTCTGTGACAGATAGTGAGGTCGTCCGGAAGGGCAGAGAGAGCTTCATAGACGCGCCGCTCACCTGGCGTAGCGTCTGGCGGAATAGGGGACGGGATCATCAGGGCCAACGGAACCGCCTTTCGTGTGCTGCGATCGTTCCTCGGCTACGGAGATTCCCGCGGCGGCGTGCAAATCATCCGCCATTCCTCGACATGGCGCAAGGACTTCCAACAACTGGGCACGAAACGTTGAGACGTGGGAACTATGTGGGACCGGGATCGCCAACTCGGGCGGCGCAGGGGATTGGAGACGAAGGAGGGTGGCGGGTTTCAGGGCCAGAAGCGGTGGAGGTCGAAGGAAAGCTGGCGGTGGTGCTTGATGGAAAGGAAGATCGGTTGGTTCCGGCGAACGAGGTAGAGGAGCAGGTACTCATCCAGGATGAACTCCCGAAGCTCGTCGCCGGGCCGAATGAGCCGACGAAGGCGGCGGCGAGCGGCGCGCGTTTCCAGGGATCGGGAGGGGTGCTCGAAAAATGGACGGCCCGATTGGGGGAACCGGCACAGCGTGGGGACAAGGTCGTCGAGCAGGCGATCCAGCAAACGAGCGAAGGCGGGGCGCCCGTCTTCGCCGAGCAAAGCCCGGATAGCGTCAGGATTCTCGGCGAAATTCTCGGTAAAGATGGGCCGGAGTCGCTTACCGGCCATGTCGAGCGCGCAACCGACGCGCGGTCAGGGTGCGGCCGGCAGCGGCGTCCTCCAGCCCTTTTTCCACCTCCTCCAGCAGGGTGAGGTGGATTCGCTCCCGTTCCAGCCGGTGGTAGTACTCCAGCCTATCCGCGCCGATCAGGGCGGCGCAGCTCTGGCCGTTCCTGGTGATCAGCTTCTCTGTCGCGCCCCGGGACACCTCATCGCATAGCTCGGTGAGCTGGGCGCGCGCCTTGGTGAGCGGCACGACATCCTTGGGCGAAAGCGCCATGGCGGTACCTCCTTCGACTCTTGGCAGCTTATATACTGTACAGAATTCTGTCAAGTGGAGAACCGAGCAGGAGCACCCGATCCGGCCGCCCCGTGGCGCGTGCTGGACGACGTTGCCGGTGCGGGGGGGGACGTTGATGGCGAAGCGGATTTGTTCCGAGTTCGCGCCAACGATTCCGGCGATCTGCCTGCCGGAATCTTCAGCCTACTTCTCGCCCAGGAGCGCGTTCACCCTCCGCAGGACCGCGAAGGCATCGGCCACGTAGAGGACGTCGGCCTTCCCGCGCGCCCAGCCGCAATTGGGGTCCAGATTGATCGCCCGGCGTTCGCTGATGAATCGCCAGCCCACCACGTGCGGCTCCTCCCCGTGGCAACAGGCGGAGAGCCCCTTGGGGTGGCGCGGCGTGGCACCCGTCTGTCCGATCTGATTGAGGTGGGTCATGAAGGGAAGGACCGCCTGCCCTTCCCCCGTGAGGTCCACCAGGGACTTGCTCCCGCCCAGGGACGCCTGGGCCTTCCGCAGGAACTCCAGGATCAGCTCTGCGGCCTCCGCCGCGTGAACCTTGCCGTCGGGCTGGGTCTTCGTCCAGCCGGCTCCCGCCACGAAGAGCAGCCCGGCGTCCGGTCGGATCGTCTGTTGGTCCGCCGGAGGCGCCTGCACACCGGTCACGGTCGTGCGCCTGCAGGTCTCGCTCAACTTCACCGGAACGACCTCCACCGTGGCGGCACCGGCTTCCCCCTTCCACGGCGCACCACAGCCCGGATCCAGCACGATGATCCACGGGCGATGCGCTCGCGTGAGGGTCGCCTCCATCCGCTGGCGATAGTACCAGCGGGTCACCGACGGTGCCCCGCCGTCTGCGGAAATCCCCGTGACATGGGTGTCCACCCTCCCCCCCACGCGCTGGGCCACGCCGGGGAGGACCCGGCACCAGCGTGAGGTGGCCGGGGCGATTACGACCGTGGCCGCCGCCGCTTTGCACAAGGCCTCGGCGGCCGCGGCATCACTCGCGTAGCGCGGCTGGCTGAAGTCCGCGCCGGCGACGCCCAGGAACCGCGCGGCCCCGCAGCCGGCGATGCTGCCGGCCGCGGCTGCGACGTCCCTCCCCACCACGCCCACGTGGAGCGGTGCGCCGCTCAACGCGTCCGCCATCTCTCTGGCAGCCCCGAGGGCTTCCCGGGCCTGCGTCGCCAACGATCCGTCAGATTCGACATGGGCAAGAAAAAGGAGCGTCTCCATGTGTACCTCTTATGCTGTGCCTGCTTGAAACCGGTAGTCTCCACCGGTCCCCTGACGCTTCACGCCTCCCGCTTCACGCCCCGGTGATCCACGCCACGATTTCCCGGGCGATCTCGCCCACCGGCAGATCCTTCACGATTCTGGTGTCCCGGCGCTGGCTGGGGAGGGAGACGCGGGCAAAGGTCACCCCCTCGGCGCCGACCTTGGCGGGCTTCGCGCGATGCAGCGCCGGCATGACCGTTCGCATGTTCGCCATCCCGACCTGGGAATTGTTGGGAGGCTCGGGGAGGCTCCCGGTGGCCCAGCCGAGGACGGCCGGCGGTCCGGCGCAGGTTGAGACTTGGTGCCTGCCACCCTCGATCCGCTCGAGGATCTGGAAGGAGCCGTCAGCCGCGATCGCGAGCCTGTCCACCCCCTGGAACTGGTCCAGGACGTGAAGCCGCTCGCCCACCATTTGCAGGGTGGCCCCGGCCCCGCGTGACGCCGACTCCCATCCGCCGAACACCAGGAGACGGGACCGATCCAGGCCCGGAATGGCCTGGATGGCCCCGGCCAGGAGGGCGGCCACCTCGTAGGTGTCGGTGAATCCCCCGGCCTGCCCGTCCAGCGCCACAAGCTCGAAGGGAACCTTTTGCGCCACCGTCATCATCACCTGCTGGAGCTTGGCCTTCGGCCCCAGGCTGACCAGCCAGACCTTGCTGCCGGGAGTCGCCTTGGCCAGATGGGCCGCCTCGTACAGGGCATGCGCCGCCCATGGATCCAGCACGGCAGGCAGCATCATCTCGTTCTTGATGGTGGGGCCGGCGGGGTTGGCGACGGGGTCCAGGGTTTGGAGGGGATCCGGAACGATGCCGCCGCAGACGACGATTTGGTAGCCGGTGGTCATGAGTGAACTCCTGAAAGCGTTCGGCGAGCCCACCCCCACCTTCGTCCTCCCCCGTCAAGGGGGAGGAGAGAGTTTCGGAGTCGGCATCAAGTGGTTGCTCAGTTCTCCGCCGAGTGCAGGCCCCCCGTCCCCGCGCGGAACTCGATATTGGTTCGCTCGAGGTCGCCGGGGCGCGGCTGGGAGCAGCTCCAGAGGCAGGCCCCGCAGTGGACGCACTTCTCCCGGTCGAAGGCGGGCAGTCCGCTCTCGCCCGGCGTGATCGCCTGGCCGGAGCAGGTCTCGATGCAGATCCTGGTCCCGCAGGTCTCGCAGAGGTGGGGGTACAGGAAGACGACGTGGTCGGCGTAGCCGGGCGGCGCCTGGACCTTGCCTCCCAGGAGCAGTGCGTCCTGGTGGGACACCAGGAGCTTCCCGTCGTAGGGTATCGCCGGCCAGCCGCACCGCTCCATCAAAGCGTCGTGGAGCGAAAGCCCCCGAGAGGCGCACTCGTCGCGGATTCGCGCAATTTCCTCGCCGGAGATCTTCCCCCGGTAATACGCCTCCGCGCTCGGAACTCTGGCATGGGGCGGGGTCGGGTCGCCCGGAACCGCCAGCTTCCCCCGGGTCAGGCCAGCCACGGCCATGCCCAGGAGACCCGTCAGCACCCCGCGCTGGAACCCGTCCCGCGCGCGCCCCGCCACTCGGGATTCCGCCTCCAGCCAGCTCCCGCGCCGCCGCTCCACGTACGCGCGTTCGAGGTGCTCCTTGGTGAACGGCTGGCCCTCCCGCAGAAGCCCCAGCACTCCTTCGGCCAGCAGGGTCCCCGTCGTCCACGCCTCGTCCACGCCCGATCCGGTCAGGACGTTGGTGCTGCCCGACCCCTCGCCGATCCGGGCGTAGCCATCGCCCGCGAGGTGCGGCTCGCCCCGCCGGCCGGACTCCTGAAGGGTCTTGGCCCCCCAGGAGCGGAGCCGCCCGCCCTGGAGATACCGCCAGAGATACGGATGCAGCATCCAATGCTGCAGATAGCGGTAGGAGGCGCGAATCGGACTCTCGAACCACGAGGGGACGAAGATCCCCACCGAGGCCACCTGGTCCGGGTACACGTACATGAATCCGAAGATCTCGGGTTCGGGATACCCGAAGGTATGCAGGACCGTCCCCGGCTCGAGCTCCACGTCCTCTCGCAGGTCGACGACCATCTTGGTCCCCACGGCCCACTCGCGCTGATGATAGCCCTCCGGCAGGCCGAAGTGCTCGTCGAGTTGCCGGCCGATGGGACCCACCGGTCCGTCGCCGACGACGGTCAGCGCGGCCCGGATATCCATGCCCGGCATGAAGCCCGCCTCGGGATTCCCGTGCCGGTCTGTTCCCTGGTCGATCAGCCTCACTCCGACCACGCGCTTCTCTTCGATGAGGGGCGTGGCCACCGGCGTCCCGGGCCAGATCTGCACCGCCCCGGATGCCATCAGCTTCGCGCCCACCCACTGCGTGAACTGCCCGAGAGACAGGAGGAGCCCTCCCTCCTTGCGCAGAAAGGACGGAATGTGGGGGAGGACCAACGCCTCATCCTCGGTGGGAAGCGCCCGACGGCAGGCCCGAATGAGCCTATCGGCCAGCATGAGGGTCGCCGACCGGCGGCTCGCGCCGACAGGATCCAGGAGGTAGACGAGCTTCTCGCGGGCGACCGAAGCCGCCAGGGGAATCTCGGATGGGTCCAGGTCGGGAAACGTCGCGCGGATTCCCCGCGCTCGGGTGACGACGCCGGAAACGCCGAAGGCGACATCGTCCGCCCGCTCATAGCAGATGACCTGCAGGGGGAGTCCGGGGGCGCTTCGGCTCTCGTGGAGCGGGGCGCCGTCCTCCCGCACCAGGCCCCGCGACAGCGTGGTGAGGAAGCCCCCCATCGCCGGGCCGAATCCGACGCAGACGATATCCACCTCCATCGTCTGGCGCTCGAGGGCTATCGAGTCACTCATGGCTCATTCAAATGCGGATTGCGGAATTCGGAATGCGGAATAACGGAGCCCGAACATCACTCCCCATTCCGCACTCCCCATTCCCCATTCCGCATTTCCAAATCGGCTCTCTACTGCGGATAATCCAGCGCCTCGGGGATCATGACCGTCGTCAGTTGAGCGGCGGCCCGGTCCTTGGCGAGCCGGGCACCCGTAAGACATCCATCCAGCCTGAGGCGCAGCCGGACGAACTCCTCCAGGCCATCGAACCGAACGCACGGACCGGCCTTGGGCGGGTGCGGCCTGACGTGTCCGCTTCCCTCCAAAGCCCCTCCCGCGGGACCCGCGACGCCGGGAACGAAGGAGGCCAGCGGATCCAGCTCTCCCAACCCGCAGCTTGTCCCGCACCCCTCCCCGTCCCAGGTCGGGTGGCGGTTGTAGCCATGCACCAGTTCGGCGCAGATGCGGCCAACCTCGCCCGCGGCGCGGGCGGACTGGACGTGACAGAGGTCCGTCAGAAAACTTATGAGCCCGGCCAGCCCCTCGGCCACGACCGGGTTGTCGGGCCCCTTGGCCTCCAGCTCGAGGACATCCAGGATCTGCTGCCTCGAGGCCAGCAGCCAGCAGAGGGCGTCGGCCAGCGGGAACGTCACGCCCTGGCGGGTCCCGTGATACAGCTTGGCCCCGTCGGCGTCCGTGGCCCGCTGCAGGTGGGCCAGGGTCCACCGCCACACCTCCATGGCCGTGGCCAGGGTGCAGGCCCCGGTCCCCGGGCGCCGCCACGCGATCTCCCGCATCTCTCCGATCCACATCCGGAACTGTTCCAGGAACAGCTCGTTCACCATCGTGAGCGAGAGCTGCCGGCGCTGGACGGCCTCGGGGCCCTCATAGGTGGCCTCGAGCTGGGCATCCATCCACTTGTGGCCGAGAAAACCCGGGCAGTCTTCCGTGATGCCGTATCCCCCCATCAGGCTGACGGCCTCACGCATCACGGTGGCCCCGTAGCCGGTGTTCCACAGCTTGCATGCGGGGCACAGCACATTCGCCAGGGAATCCAGGAGGAGGAAGCGCACCAGCGGGTCGGCTTCCAGCGCCGCGTCACGCTCGCCGGCGGGCTTGGCGGAGAGCGCCAGGAATTCGAGGGCGTCCTTCTGGAGGCGCCGCAGCGCCTTCATCTGCGCCGAGCCGCCCCCGATGCCCTGGCGTGCGAAGATCTCGTCCTTGGCCCGCTCCAGCGGATCCAGCTCGTCGAAGAGGCGGGCCGCGGCGAATCCCAGCGATGCGCCGGCCTCGCCCGTGGCCCACACGTCGATCAGCCTCTGGAGGACGTCCTCCTTCTGCTGGAGCCCCAGCTCGTACCGGGGCGAGCCGGGCGTGATGGTCTCGCCGCCGCGAAAGCGACCCCGCTGGTACCGGATGACCGGCTCGACGGCGGAGAGCAGCTTGGCCGAGGTCATCAATCCGACCGTCACGCGCGTCCGGCGGAACACGGCCTCGATGATCTCGCCGTGGCTGTAGCGGGGCACGAGGACGCCGTCCTTGACCGTGTAGCCTCCGATGATACGGCTGGCGCGAACCCGCAGGCTGAAGACGGGATCCCCGGTGGAGGACAACTGGTGGACCAGCTTGCGCGTCGCCGCCCCCCGATCGAACATGCCGGGGTCGGTCTCTTCGAGGATCACCATGCAACTGCCTTTGATCCGCTCATCGCCCGAGTCCACGGCGGCGGTGACGAAGTTGGCGAAGCCCATGTTGGTGATGAAGCGTCCCCGCTTCTCCACCTGGAGGAGGGGTTCCTTGCCCTCCACCCACTCCGCGATGCGAACCCGGCCGCTCAGCAGGCCGGTCTCGACCCCCACGTACGGCAAGGGCTCCGTCAGCGCGAACGCCCCGCGCCAGATCTGCCGGTCCTCGTCCGGCTGTGGGGGCATGGCCCGGCGCATGTAGGTGTCGCGCTGCTCCGGCGTGCCCCGCTCGTGGATCGGGGCCAGCGCCAGGTTGCCGGCCAGGCTCGAGGTGGCCGCCCCCCCGTCCACCCAGGAGAGCTCGAACGCGACCAGGGCCAGCGCCAGGTTCTTGGGACCCTCGATGAATCCCCCCTGCTCCGGGTCCATGAAGAGTCCGGTGATCCCCGACTCGTCGAAGGCCTTCAGGAGCGAGGCCTTCTGGTCGGTCCACGCGTGGGAGTTGCGCGCGCCCTCGGCCACCAGCCTGGCGACAGGACCCCGGGCGACCGACCGGGCGGATTGCACCAGCATCTGGAGATCGTATCGGTCGGCGAAGCGCCAGAGGATCTGACGGACATCGTCTCCCGGAAGGGTACGCAGAATTTCCACGGCATGCTCCTCCTCACGCGTGTCTCTGAGGACGATCCCTGCTGCCCGGTCGGCGGGAGGAATCCTGGCGCCGCGAGTCGGACCGCGGGGCGGGCTAGACAGGTCGGCAACGAGAGGTGGTGCGGAACCTATCGGTCCCCCCTCCGATGGGCGCACTCCCAGAGGTCGCCAGCGGCCTTCTGGGCCGCGGCTACCTTACCACCGGGTCAAGGGCATTCCGAGCCAAGAATGGGCTTTGTCTCAAAGTGAAGACCGGGTGACGGGAACAGCGGGGGGCTAGTGTACTGGCTCAGATATGACTTTACAGGGAGCCCGTTCGGGCTGAGCTTGTCGAAGCCGTTCGGCTGAGCCTTCGTCCCGAGCTCAGGCCGAGGGGCTCACAAGGCGGGAAGCATTTGATGACGGTCAATGGCGCACCCGGCGTGGACCGATAGCCGTGGTGCCGGGAAGCGGAGGGCAAGAACAGCGTCGTGCCCGGCTGGAGGGGCATGTCGTCACCGGGACCGGTGAGCCGCCCTCGGCCCTCGATCACGATTCCGATGGAGCACCGGCCCCGATCCCTGTCCGGGACAGTCCCCCGAACGATGAGTCGGCTTGCACCGAAGCAGGGCGTGTTCTCGGGGCCGATCAGGATCTCCTCGCGGCCCTGGGGGTCCTCATGGAGGATGCGCGGGGCGAGCGTGTGCTGCTCTACGTAAGCCGGACCTTTGGCGCGATGGTTGAAGCAACCCATGCCCAGATCAAAGCTGAGCCCCATGAAGCATTGCTCCGGGGTCCGCCGGATGTCCCCAACGGTGAATTCGGTATTCACCACCAAGTCGCTCGGCTCCTGCACCTCGACCATGAACACCCCTGGACCGATGGCATGGGGAGTGCCGGCCGTCACCAGGTAGACCTGACCCGGCCGGACCTCGAGCGGGTCAAGTCTTCCAGGCGAGCGATGTCGGGCAGAGCCATGGTGGCGTCTCCGGGCGATGATGCAGCCTTGGTCTTCCAGGATCGTGTGGAAAATAGGCCGTTCATGTCACCGCGTCAAGTACCTTCAGTGCTCAGGGAAGGAGGGGGTATTGCAGCACCGTGAACTCGAGGTCAGCTTCCACTGGACGGGCGCCGGGTTCGGGTGTAATATGGCGCCGCATTGTGTCGTGCCGCGGTCAAAGTTGTGCCCGTAGCTCAGCTTGGATAGAGCGTCGGCCTGCGGAACTGACTGGCAATCAGAAGCCCCTCGGAATATCCAATGTTTCCGAGGGGTTTTTTCTTTTCATGTTGGCTGGTGGGGGGTAGAATTGGGCCGGTTCCAGGTGCTCGCGGGCACGTTTGCGGGCACGTTTCAGAGAGGCGAAGCCAGCACTCGACGGTTACGGGTGACGAGTGGACCCTGCGTGGTTCTATTCTTCCCTGGCCCAAGTCGCCGCCGCGATATTCGCACTCATCGCAGGGATTCTCGGCTACCGCCTCGTTGAGCATCTTCGTGACATGCGTTCGAAGCAGGGGGACCTAAAGAGCAAGATTCATCAGATCTATGCAAATGTTTCGCTTCCGATGCAGGGTTTGCGGGATGGTGAAGCATCCCTCCGGAA
>JACQVO010000249.1 GCA_016209725.1 Candidatus Methylomirabilota bacterium
ACCTGAGGCTCTACCCGGCCATCCACACCACCTGGACCGAGTGGAAGCAGCTCTACCCGGACAGCCTGGTCTTGAGCAAGCCGACTGGATTCGGTGGCCTGGAGGGGACGCGGAACGTCTACGAGGGCTACTTCGCCAACCTGAACCAGCTCGGGATCTTCGGCACCGAGAATCCCGACAAGAGCCTCCCCGGCAAAGAGTTCGTCATCGGCCTGACGCTGGACAAGGTCGCGGTGGCCTATCCCTACCGCCACCTCAGCCGGCAGCCCCTGGTCAACGACACGGTCGCAGGCCAGCCGCTTCTGGTGGCCTTTTCCGCCAGCAGCGCCACCGGCGTGGTGTTCTCCCGCAAGCTTTCCGGACGAACCCTGACCTTCACCAATCTTCGTCGGGAGGGAAAAGATCTTGTGATGGACGACGTCGAGACCAAAAGCACCTGGCGCGCCCTGGCCGGCGAGGCATTCCGCGGTAGGCATGCCGGCACCCGCCTGGAGCAGCTTCCCTCCACCATGGGCTTCTGGTTCGCCTGGAAGGGCTTTTACCCCGAGACGATCGTGTGGAAGCCATGACGGGATCGGCCGGCTTCCGGACCCCACGCCGGCTGCTCGCGCGAGCCCTCTCCCTGTGTGCCCTTGCGGGATTCGGCGTCCTCTCTGCCTGCCAGCACTCTGCGGAACGGGTCATCATCACCGCACCGGGGGTGAACTACAGCGTGGTGGTGACGGGCCTGGCCGGACCCCGAGGCCTGCTTTTCTCCCCGCAGGGTGACCTGTATGTGGCTGAGCAGGGGAGCGGTAGCATCGCGAGAGTCGGCCAGGATGGTCAGGTAGTGCGCATCGCGACGGGACTCGCCGATCCCCACGACCTGGCCATGGACGCAGCGGGGAACCTCTACGTGGCGGAAACAGGACAGAACCGGGTGGTCCGCATCTCCCCGGCAGGCGCGGTATCGACGTACATTGCCGGCTTGTCCACTCCCGTGGACCTGGATTTCAACCCACAAGGGGAGCTGCTGGTCTGCGAGCTGTGGCGTGGCCGGGTGCTGGCCTACACATCACCAGAAAGAAGGCGGGTCTTTTTCTCCGACCTCCGCGGGCCTCATGGCCTCGCCTTTGGCAGGGCCGGCGTCACCTACATCAACGACTGGGGAGCCGGCCGGATTGTGAAGGTCACTTCCGACGGTCGGATGGAACCGGTGGCGGAGGTCCAGACTCCTGTCGGTCTCGCCCTGGGGAGATCGGGAGACCTCTACGTCGCTGAGCGGGCGCTAGGCCGGGTTTCCCGCATCAAGTCCGATGGGACGCGGACCACGGTGATCGAGGGCTTGCAAGGACCCAGAGATCCGGCCTTCGATGCAGCGGGAAACCTGCATGTGGCCGAATGGGACACGGGCCGCATCATCCGGTTGGCCGGCGATTTCTAGGGACGAGCCGTCGGTTGCCCTCCTCTTAGCCTCGACAGGCGATTCCGCTAATCCACCGGTTTCCTAGATCCGGCTGGCCCTGAGGCCCTCGGGGGGACGCATCCTTCCCTTTCCTCCATTCATCCAATACTCTTAGGCGATGGAAGTCCTGCCCTTCCGTTCTGCCGAGAGCACCTGGAGGATGAGATGAATTGGCTCTGGATGGTTTTGGTCGGCTACGGGTTCGCGATGCTGGTCTTCTCTCCCCGGTCCCGCGACGCGAAGGGTTTCTACTGGGGCCATGACCGGCGGGGCCGGGAAGCGGGGGTGTGGTTGCTGAGTGCCAGCACCCTGATCACGTGGATCTTTGCCAAGTCCGTGACCAACGCCGCGAACCTCGGCGCAGCCTTCGGTTTGGTCGGCGGCCTCGCCTATGCGGGGTACTACCTGTCCATCCCCGTGGCGGGCATCGTGATCGCCTCCATTCGAAAGCGACACCGGGTCAGCAGCTTGGCCGAGTACCTGGTGAACACCTACGGGCGCGCCGCCACGCTGGCCTTCCTGCTGGTGGTGTTCATCCGGCTGTTCAACGAGGTCTGGAGCAACACGGCCGTGATCGGGGCCTACTTCGGTGACAGGGGAACGTTTCCCTACTTTGCGGCAGCCTTCCTGTTCACGGGGTTCACCCTGCTCTACAGCCTGAAGGGGGGCATGCGTAGTTCCCTGATCACCGACGCTATCCAGTTGGGCCTGGCTGCGTTCCTGCTGTTCCTGGCCTTGGGACAGGTCCTGCCCCGGACCGGCCTCCGTCCGATTCTGACCGCCGGGGAGTTCTCCCTGCGCGGAGGGGTGGATCTGCTGCTGGTCGCCCTGTTGCAGTCCCTCAGCTACCCCTTCCACGATCCGGTCTTGACGGATCGCGGCTTCTTGACCGAGAGACGAGCCATGCGGAAGGCCTTCCTCTTCGCCGGCCTGGGCGGGGCGGCCTTCATTCTCCTGGCCAGTTGGATCGGGATCTATGCCTACCTGCACCGGATCCCGTTCTCCGACGACTCCCCCAGGGCCGTGGCCCAGGCCTTCGGGCTCGCCTCCCTGGTGGTCATGAACGTGATCATGCTGTCGTCGGCGGGCTCCACGCTGGATTCCACCCTCACCTCGTTCTCCAAGGGCGCGGGCATAGACGTGGCCGCCCTCAACCCCCGGCTCGTCCGGATCGACGAGGCCGGCAAGGTGCGCCTTGGCAAGGCCGTGATGGTCATCATGGCGGTCGCGGGGAACCTGCCACTCCTCGCCGGCCCCTCGATTCTCAAAGCCACCACGCTATCCGGGACCATGGTCATGGGCCTGGCCCCCATCTTCCTGTTCCACTTCCTGAAGGGCGTCCCGGTCCTCTCGTTTCACCTCGCCTTGTGGCCCGGTATTATCTTGGGCACCCTCCACGCCTTCGGAATGGTCCCAGCCTTTCTGACCATCGGCTCGGGCAAGTACGCCGGGCTTTTGGGCGTCAACCTCTACGGGCTGATCCTGTGTACCGGGCTGTACCTGCTGCCGGTGGCCGCCAAGGCGGTGGCGCAGCGCCGTGCCGGGATCTCCCTTGCCCTCCAGGGGGTCCGCCAGTGACGACGCCGACGGTTCCCTTTCGCCATCTGGCGACCCTCTGGATCCAGGTTACCGGCACCTGGTGTAACCTCCAGTGCGCCCACTGCATCAACTCGAGCGGTCCGACGGACCCGTGGCTCAAGAGCCTGGACACCCGAACCGTGAAGCGATACATCCATGAGGCCGAAGATCTGGGGGTGAAGGAGATCTACTTCACCGGCGGGGAGCCATTTCTGCATAAGGACATCCTGGAACTGCTGGCCTTCTCTCTTGCGGTGGCCCCCACCACGGTTTTGACCAACGGAACGAAGATCACCGAAGCGGTGGCCGATTCCTTAGCGGACCTCGCCAGGAAGTCCCCCTACTCTCTGGAGATCCGGGTGAGCGTTGACGACATTGATCCGGACAGGAACGACCGGATCCGCGGGAAGGGGGCGCTGGCCAAGGCGGTGAGGGCAATCCGGCTCCTCTATGCGCGGGGCCTCCTCCCGATCCTGACGGCAACGGAGATTCTCCAGGCCGAAATGCCCGAGGGCAACGGGATGTACGACCGGTTCCGGGACTTCCTTTTGACCCAGGGGATTGCCAAGCCCCGGGTCAAGATCATCCCGGTTTTCCCCATCGGGCGGATGGCGCAGGAGGGAGGAGGCCTGCTCACCGAGGAGATGCTCCGGGGCTATGATTTCTCCCTGCTGCAATGCACCGAGACCCGCGTTGTCGCTGACGGGGGTGTCTACTGCTGTCCGATCCTGGCGGGGCTGAAGGAGGCGCGTCTCCAAGAACGGGGCCTGAAGGAATCTCTGACGTCCTGCCGTTTGTACCACACCGCCTGTGTCACCTGTTACCAGACGGGGATGACCTGCAAGAACTTCTGAGTGAACTCTGCAGGGCCCCGGTGAGACCCAGCCATGAACCCGGAAAGAATCTACCGAAGGGTTGCAGTCTTCGGCGGCGTGTACAGCAATTACCTGGCGTTGGAGGCAACCCTGGAGGACGCCCGGCAGCGCGACGTTGAGGCCATCTTCTGCCTGGGGGACATGGGCGCATTTGGGCCTCATCCGGATCGCGTGTTTCCTCTTCTTCGAGAGGCCGGCGTGCTAGCCATCCAGGGCAACTACGACGACTCCATGGCGGCCGGCAAGGAGGATTGCGGCTGCGGATATACCGATCCCAGAGACAATCACTTCGCCCGGATTAGCTACGAATACACCTTCAAGAATACGTCGGCAGAAAACAAGGCGTGGCTGGGGACGCTGCCAAAGCAGCGGCGAATCCGGCTGGGAAAGCACCGGGTGCTCATGTGCCATGGTTCACCGCGAACCGTCAACGAGTTCTTGTGGGAGTCAACCACCCCCAACGGCCTCCTGGCAAGATTCATGCGAGACTTCCACACCGACGCGATCCTCTGCACCCACACCGGGATCAAGTGGCAGCGAATCCTCCCCGACGGGAAACAGGTCGTCAACGTGGGAGCCATCGGCCGGCCCGAGAATGATGGCATGACAAACGTGTGGTACACGGTCTTGACCTCGGGCGATGATCTTCATGTGGAATTTGCCCCGGTCCACTACGATCACGAGACCCTGGCCCGCGAGATGGAGATGGAAGGGCTTCCGCCCGAGTTCATCGAGACGATACGGACCGGCTGGTGGACGACCTGCCTGGAGATTCTTCCCGCGAAGGAGCGGGCCCGGGGCAAGCATTGAGGCGAGACCCATGGGAAGCCTGTCACAACTGATAAACAGCGTTCTGGTCCAGCTCTTCAAGCACGTGCCCTGGCTCGCCTCCTGCTGGGCCCGGCGCCACCGGTTCGTCGAGGGGCAGGAGATTCCCTGGGCACCCCTGCGAAAGCCGCTGGGGGAGACCAGGATCGGCGTGGTGACCACGGCCGGTGTGCACCTGAAGAGCCAACCGCCCTTCAACATGGACGATCCCGAGGGCGATCCCACCTTTCGGGTCGTGCCCTCGGATGCGGAGAAGGCCCAGTTGACTATCACCCACAAGTATTACGACCACTCGGCGGCCGACCAGGACGTCAACGTCGTCCTCCCGCTGGATCGGCTCTGGGAGCTGGAGGCCGAGGGGGTCATCGGTGGGATCGCACCTCTTGTGTACAGCTTCATGGGACACATTGACGGGCCGCATCTGCGAACCCTGGTGGAGCAAACAGCTCCTGCGGTGGCGCGACGCCTGATGCGTGATGGAGCGCAGGCCGTTTTTCTCACTCCGGCCTGAGGCCTCTGCAATCAAGCCGTCGGCTTGATCCAGCGAGCGATCGAGGCGGAAGGGATCCCGACTATCGGGATCACGTTGCTGAAAGAGGTGACCCGGAAGGTGAAGCCGTCCAGGGCCCTGTATCTCCGGTACCCCTTCGGTCATCCCATGGGAGAGGCCTTCCAGGTACACCAGCAGCGGACGATCCTGCTGGACGCGTTGAAGGCGCTGGAGACCGTCACGGAACCCGGGACCATCCTGGAGCCGGGCTATCGCTGGCGGCGGCATGTCTTCGGGCCTGGGCCATAAGTGTGGACACGGGCATCGGCACACCCCGGAACGGAGACTCGTTCGTCTGATGAACAAGGGATCCATCGCGGGCGGAACATCCTCATGGTGTACATCGCGGCCACTGTGCTGCTCCTGCCAGGGTCCATTCTGACCCTGGGGGCCGGATTCGTATTTGGGGTGCTTCTGGGCTGGGTCCTGGTGTCGGTCGCGTCCACCTTGGGCGCCACGGCGGCATTCCTCGTGGGCCGGCACCTGGCGCGCGGCTGGGTCTCGAGGCAGATCGAGGGGAACGTGAGATTCAAGGCAATCGACGAGGGGGTCGCCCGCGAGGGATGGAAGATCGTTGGGCTGACCCGCCTCTCGCCCGTCTTCCCCTTCAACCTCCTGAATTATGCCTTCGGCGTGACGCGGGTCTCGCTGCGGGACTACGTCCTGGCATCCTGGATCGGAATGATGCCGGGCACTCTGATGTATGTGTACCTTGGCTCGCTTGCCGGAGACCTCGCAACCCTGGGCGTCGGCCAGCGGGCCAGGACACCGGCGGAATGGGCACTGTACGTCTTCGGCCTCGCTGCGACGGTAGCAGTGACGATCTACGTCACGCGGCTGGCGCGAGGCGCCCTGCGGAAGCGCATCGACAATTGACACCCGAGCGGAGGGCGCAGTGGTCAAACTGGCGGAGCCTAACGAATCGGTGATAGTTGAGCCCTGGGACGAGCACAACCGGGCACTTGTGGGAAATGCCCATCCCGAGGATTGGGTCAACCCCGAACCGGCCGAGCGGTACAATCTGGTGGTCATCGGCGGGGGGACAGCCGGGCTCGTCACCGCGATCGGTTCCGCCGGCCTGGGCGCTCGAGTCGCCCTGATCGAGCGGGAGCTGATGGGCGGGGACTGTCTGAATTTCGGCTGTGTGCCCTCCAAGGCACTCATCCGAGCAGCCCGGGCAGCAGCAGATGTGCGGATTGCCGGCGAGTATGGAGTGGAGGTGCCATCCGGGGCACGGGTGAACTTCCCGGCCGTCATGGAACGGATGCGGCGTCTGCGCGCGCGGATCAGCAAGGCAGACTCGGTATGGCGCTGCCGCGAGGCAGGTGTGGATGTGTTCCTGGGGCAGGGGCGCTTCTCCGGCCCGGACAGTGTCGAGGTGGCCGGCAAGACGTTGCGCTTTGCCAAGGCGGTGATCGCCACGGGGGCACGGGCCGCGGCGCCCCCCATTCCCGGACTGGAGGAGGCCGACTTCCTCACGAACCAGACGGTGTTCGGCCTGACAGAACTCCCCCGGCGGCTGGCCGTGATCGGGGCGGGCCCTCTCGGCTGCGAGCTGTCCCAGACCTTTGCCCGGTTCGGAAGCCAGGTATACCTGGTGGAGACCGCGCACGGCATCCTGCCCAATGAGGATCGCGACGCGGCGCAGATCCTCCTCCAGTCCCTGATCCGCGATGGCATCACGCTCCTATGCTGTGGCAGCGATCTCAAGGTCAAGAAGGAGCGTGGTGGAAAGCGCCTGACGGTCGGATCCCACGGGCAGCGCCAGGATATCACCGTGGACGAGATCCTGGTCGGGGTGGGGCGCCGGCCGAACGTGGAGGGGCTTGACCTGGACAAGGCCGGCGTCGCCTTCGATGAGTCCGGGGTCGCAGTCAATGACCGGTTGCAGACGACGAACCCCCGGATCTATGCGGCGGGGGATGTCTGCCCGGGGTACAAGTTCACCCACAATTCGGATTTCCAGGCCCGCATCGTCATCCAGAACGCGCTGTTCTTCGGTCGCGCCCGCGCCAGCGCCCTTACAATCCCCTGGTGCACCTACACGGACCCCGAGATCGCCCATGTCGGCCTGTCCGAGCGGGACGCGAAGGCGCGGGGGATTCGCGTCAGGACCTTCGTGCAGGAGCTGGGGGACGTTGACCGGGCCATCCTCGATGGCGAGGTGGAGGGCTTCGTCAAGGTGCACCTCGGGGAGGGTACGGGCAAGATCCTGGGGGCCACCATCGTGGCGCGGCATGCAGGCGAGATGCTCCCCGAGCTGACGCTGGCCATCACCCACGGCCTCGGTCTGGGGAAGGTCGCGTCCACGATCCACACCTACCCGACGCAGGCGGAGGCTATTCGAAAGATCGGGGACCAGTACAACCGGACCCGCCTGACGCCGTTCGTCAAGCGCCTGTTCCGGAAGTGGCTCGCATGGACGCGCTAGTGCCGCCCCGCTCATCCGCGCCCCCCAGGGAAGAGCCGGGCGACCATGTGTCGCAGGATCGCCGGCTGAGGCCGTTCATCCTCGGCCTCGTGGTCCTGGGAGGGGTGGCGCTTGCCTGGGGGTTGGGGATCCACGACATCCTCCGGATGGAAGACCTGGCAAAGCTTCGGCGCTGGGTCGAAGGGTACGGCGCCAAGGCGCCCGCGCTGTTCATCACCGGTTACGTGCTCCTGGAAATGGCCTTCGTGCCAGCGTTGCCCCTCACCGTCCTGGGCGGAGTGGTCTTCGGACCGGTATGGGGCACGGCCTACGTCTCCATCGCCTCCACGCTGGGCGCCGCCCTGGCCTTCCTGATCGCACGCTACGCGGCCCGAGGGGCGGTGGACCGTTGGGTCGCTCGCCACCCTCGGCTTGCCCGGCTGGATACGGTCGTGGCCGAGCACGGATGGCGCATCCTCGTGATCACGCGCCTCGTTCCGATCTTCCCTTTCAACCTTCAAAACTTCGCCTACGGCGTGACGCGGATCCCTTTCTGGCAATACGTGTGGCTGAGCTGGCTGTGCATGCTGCCGGGAACGGCCGCCTACACGCTGGCGGCCTCCACACTATCGGCTGGCGGCCGAGACACGCAGCGGATCCTGACATTCTTGGGAATCGCCGGCATTCTCATCGTCCTGGTCTCTCTACTCCCCCGGTGGCTGATGCGGCGAAGTCACGTTCCGGGCGATCTTCTCGGGGGTGGGATCAGGGCAGAGAACGCCGCCAGGGGGCCGGGCTTCTCGGAAAACACT
>JACQVO010000248.1 GCA_016209725.1 Candidatus Methylomirabilota bacterium
AAGGTCCGCCTGTACGATGGCTCGTTCGTGGAGTGGGCGGCCGACCCCGGACTTCCGATTGCGCGGTGAGCCGTTGCTGCCAGAGATCCAGGGGTATATGGAAGGTGCAATGACACACACGGAACGCAGGAAGCGTTGGCGGTGGATTGGGATAGCCGGCTTCGTGGCGCTGGCGGGATGCGCCACCCAGCAGGTCGCACCCTGCTGGGATGGGCTCGCCTACGTGGCCATGGGGCCGGGCAAGGCGGTCTCCGTGCTGGACCTCGGCGCCGGTCGCGTGCTCGGCAGGCTTCCGCTCTCCGTCGAGCCGCACGGCGTGGCGCTGGTACCGGATGGCCGTCGTCTCGTCGCGGCCGACCTCAAGGAAGGCGGCACCCTCGAGGTCCTGGAGACCCCCAGCGGGAGAATGGTCGGCCGAGTTGAGGTGGGGAAGGGTGCCCACCACCTGAAGCTGAGGCCCGACGGCCGGTGGCTGTATGTCACCCGGTCCGAGGTGGGTCGCGTTGCCGTGGTGGACGTTCAAGCGCTGCGGGTCGTGGCAGACATCGAGACAGGCGCGGGGGCCAACTACACCGTCTTCTCCCCTGACAGCCGGGCTGCATATGTCTCCAACATGGAGGCCAACACGATCACGGTCATCGACGTGGCAACCTCGCGGGTCACGACCACGATCCCGGTCAAACAAGGCCCGGGCCACATGGCGATTTCCCCGGACGGGAGGAGGCTGTACGTGGCAAATGAGGGAAGCGGGACGCTGGGCGCAGTTGATCTCGCCCCGGGTGAGGTCGTCGGTAGTGTCCGCGTCGGACACGAGCCCCACGGGGTGGCCGTGAGCCTGGACGGGAAGCGGGTGTACGTGTCCAGTCATGAGGACGGGACAGTCTCGGCGGTGGATACCGGGGCGATGAAGGTCGTTCAGACGGTGAACGTGGGGACCGAACCAGAACACGTGGAACTGACGCCCGACGGCCGCTGGATCGTGGTGGCGCGCCCGGAAGCGGGGGAGCTGGTGGTGTTGGACGCGAAGAGCCTGGCGACGGTTCGAAAGATCGCGGTCGGCGCAGAGCCGCATCAAATGGTGTTCGCCCCAGCCCGTTGAGGCGGCGCCGGGGCGAAGGAGAAGGCATGCCGATGAGATTCGGACGAATGGTCTCCGGGATCTTTGTGGCGGGCACGCTGGCCTTCGTGGGGATGGAAGGGCGCCTGGCGGCGCAGGCGCCGTCTCCCGCGAAGCAGTCGGCGGCGGGAGGCGGGGTGACAGTGGCAGTGACTTTCCTGAAGGAACGCACCGGCGCCCCGACTTTCCAGGTGGTCCTGGATACTCATTCGGCCAACCTGGACGGTTACCGTTTTGAAGAAATCGTACGGCTGCGGGATGGGAGAGGTGGCGAAGGCGCTCCGGCCGCCGTGGAAGATGCGAAAGGGAGCGGGCACCACCGAGAGGCAACGGTCCGCTTTACCTGGCCAGAGCCTAGGCTGCAAACCCTTGAACTAGTCGTGAAGGGCGTCGGAGGCGTCCCGGAGCGAGTCTTTCGGTGGGGCCTTCAATGACAAGCTGATACTGAGAACTGCGACATTCGGCAGGGCATGCGCTCCCCTTGAATCCTTTGCGAGCCATTTGGATCGGAACAGGTGAGATATCCAAGGCGTGATGCCCGGTGACCACAGGGTCCAAGAAACGGAGATACGGTGCGAGGAACAAACATGAGTCATCAATAACTCACGCTGGCGAAGTGGAAAATGTCTCGGGGCCTCATAAGGAGAATCAATCCATGCTGTACACCGTCGAGACGAGCAAAGACGTGGACACCGCGGCGCGCGATCTGGAGGAAGCAGTCAAGCGGAACAAGTTCGGCGTCCTGCACGTGCACGACCTCCAGAAGACGCTGAAGGAGAAGGGGGTGGACTTCCCCAACGCCTGCAAGATCCTGGAGGTCTGCAATCCGCAGCGCGCCACGCAGGTCCTGACGGCCAACATGGGGGTGAACATGGCCCTCCCCTGCCGGATCTCGGTGTACCAGGAGGGAGGCAAGACGAAGATCGGGATGCTCCGGCCTACCGCGCTCCTGGCCCTTTTCCCCGGGGCTGCCGACCTCAAGGTAGTGGCGGAAGAAGTAGAGCGCGAGACGATGCGGATGATTGACGAGGCGAAATAGTCTTCACCCGGAAGGGTGTGGGAGGGGGTGCCAGATCATGATGATGCCGTGGGGCTGGGGGATGGGTGGCGGCTGGGGCTTTGGCGTCTTCGGGATGGTCTTCATGCTCATTTTCTGGGTTCTGATCATCGCCGGGGTTGTCCTGCTGGTGAAGTGGCTCCTGGAGCAGGGGAGGCCGGGGAGCGCCTCAGGCCCGACCGGTGAGTCCGCGCTGGATGTCCTGAAGAAGCGCTATGCCCGCGGCGAGATCGGGAAGGAGGAGTTCGAACAGAAGAAGAGAGACCTGCAGTAGGGGTTCCCCCGGACGCGGAGAGGCAACGGGATGAATAAGCGATATCCGATTCTTGGCTTCGTCATGATCTTGATAGGCGGCGCGGGGCTGCTCTTCCTTTCCACTGGGGATGGCTGGGGCCCGGCGCCTGGTTGGTCACCTGGCATGATGGGTCCTGGGATGATGTGGGGCTGGTCGGCGGGCTGGTACGGGAAGCAGACCTTCGCCTCCAACGGCGAGCGGATTTACTACACAGGTGTGAGTGCCACGACCGGGCCGATTCCTGTGGCGGGTGGCCCCATGTGGGCCGGCTCCCGGGGCGTGGGGTGCGTGGCGTGCCACGGCGTGCAGGGACGCGGCGGGGTCCCGGTTATGATGGGGGGTGCGATCCCGTCGGACATTCGCTACGAGGCCCTGACCAGAGAAGAGCATCGGGACAGAGAAAAGCGTCGGGAGCATCCCCCCTACACCGATGCCTTCATCAAGCGCGCCATCACCCAGGGACTGGACCCCGCCAGCAATTCCCTCGACTGGACGATGCCCCGGTGGGTGATGGCAGAAGAGGACTTGACCGACGTCATCACCTACCTGAAGAGCTTGCAATGATCCGGGATGGCCAGAGGGCCGCAGGACCCACGAGTAGGGAGCGGCTTCTGGTCGGCGAGATGCGGAGGTCAGAGCGGCGCTACACCAAAGAGCCGATGCCATAGATCCCAACATCGAAGATCACGTGCGTAGGTGGCCGCCATGAGAACACGCCCCTGCTTGCCGCTGCTATGCGTCCTGGTGACCCTGATCGTCGTGGCGGCCCGGCCGTCCCCCGCCCTGCCGGGCGAGGAGACGCCGCAGATCGTCCGCGGCGGCGGGGTGGCGGTGATCCTCAC
>JACQVO010000251.1 GCA_016209725.1 Candidatus Methylomirabilota bacterium
CCTTATGTAAACAGTATTGCCGCCAGCCTGGATTATTCGCGAACATGTTCTCGAATAATCGCGGAGAATGACCTGTCTGCCGCTCCACAGGCAGGCCAAATCCCAATGGCCAATGACCAATTGCGGAGGGTATTTTCGTGTGCCCCTTGACCATGCGCTGCGGCGCTGTTTTTCCCTCCAGATGTTCCCGGCCTTTTCCTTGACAGGGTGTGGCCCCGGGACTACACTCCCTTGATTCGACGAAGGCTTCGGGAACCTCGCATGCGACGCGGAGGGGGGCTGTGAAGCGATTGATCGATGTGGATCCGGAGATTGCAGAGGTCATCCGACTGGAGACGGAACGACAGGCATCCAAGCTGGAGCTGATCGCCTCCGAGAACTTCGTGAGCGACGCAGTCCTGGAGGCGGCCGGATCCCCGTTGACCAACAAGTACGCGGAGGGATACCCGGGCAAACGCTACTACGGTGGCTGTGAATTCGTGGACGGGGCCGAGAGCCTGGCGATCGAGCGGGCCAAGCACCTCTTCGGGGCCGATCACGTGAACGTGCAGCCCCACTCCGGCGCCCAGGCCAACATGGCCGCCTACTTCGCCGTCCTGGAGCACGGCGACACGATCCTCGGGCTCAACCTCGCCCACGGCGGCCACCTCACCCACGGCAGCCCGGTCAATTTCTCGGGGCGCTTCTTCAAGATCATCCCCTACGGGGTCGACCGGGAGACCGAGCGGATCGACATGGCCGAGGTCCGGCGCCTGGCGCGGGAACACCGGCCGAAGCTGATCGTCACCGGGGGCAGCGCCTATCCCCGCACCCTGAACTTCGCCGCGTTCCGCGAGGTGGCGGACGAGGTCGGCTGCCTCCTCATGGCGGACATCGCCCATCCCGCCGGGATCATCGCCGCCGGATTGCACCCCTCCCCCATCCCCTACTGTGACCTCGTCACCACCACGACGCACAAGACGCTGCGCGGCCCGCGCGGCGGCATGATCATGTGCAAGGAGGCCTACGCGGCCGTCGTGAACAAGAGCATCTTTCCCGGCATGCAGGGCGGACCCCTGATGCATATGATCGCGGCCAAGGCGGTGGCCTTCAAGGAGGCCCTCACGCCCGAGTTCCGCGCCTACCAGAAGCAGATCACCAGCAACGCGACCGCGCTGGCCGAGGCCCTCCTCTCCCACGGGTTCCGCCTGGTGTCCGGCGGCACCGACACCCATCTGATGCTGGTGGACCTGGCGCCCAAGGGCGTCACGGGCAAAGCCGCCGAGGCGGCTCTAGATCGTGCCGGCATGACGGTGAACAAGAACGCCATCCCCTTCGACACCAGGCCGCCCGCGGTCACGTCCGGGATCCGGCTGGGGACTCCCGCCCTCACCACGCGGGGCATGCGCGAGGGCGACATGCGGCAGGTGGCGGGCCTCATCGCCGAGGTGCTGGCGGACGCCGAGGATCCGGGCCGGCAGGCTCGCGTGGCGGGCCAGGTGCGGGAGCTGTGCGCCCAGTTCCCCCTGTATCGCGAGCGGCTGGCCCACTGAAGATTCGTTCGTTCCTTCCCAATGCGCTATTCGGCTCATGGCGTCCTTGTCCCGCCTGTGGCGGGATTGGCGGTTGGGAATCTCGGATCGGGACTGATCATTCGGCACCGGTCGGTGCGGCGGAGCGATCGCGGTGCGCTGCCCCTACTGCAGTCACCTGTCGGAGAAGGTGGTGGATTCCCGCGAGGGGAAGGACGGCGAGGTCATCCGCCGCCGCCGGGAGTGCCTGCAGTGCCACCGTCGCTTCACCACCTATGAGCGGATCGAGGAGATCCATTTCATGGTGGTGAAGAAGGACGGGCGCCGCGAGCCCTTCGACCGGCATAAGCTGCTCAGCGGGCTGCTGAAGGCAACGCAGAAGCGGCCGGTGAGTGTGGCCCAGCTCGAGGAGATCGTGGACGACATCGAGGGCCGCCTGGCGGAGAAGCCGGATCGCGAGATCGCCTCCAGCGAGGTCGGCGAGCTGATCATGCGGCGCCTGCACGATATGGACGAGGTGGCCTACGTCCGCTTCGCCTCGGTCTACCGCCAATTCAAGGATGTCCACCAGTTCGTCGAAGAGGTCAAGGGCCTCCTCAATTCGGAGAAGAAGACCAAGCCATAGGGCGCCGGGGCCTTGCCCCTGCCTAGCCCGGCGTAGCCGGAACCAAACAGGACGAATCCTCGAGCGAATATCGAATAACGAATCATGAATGATGAATTTCGAATGAGACCCAGTCTGGGTGCTGGCTGCGCCGGGCGTTCGTCATTCGACATTCGGAGTTCGATATTCGACATTTCCTGATCGGGGTTCAGAAGTTGAACCACTCCACGCATTCCCGAACCCGCTTGTTGGGAGCGGCTTCCCGGACACGGCGAAACATTTCATTGCCAAGAAACACAGAATCTTACCCGTAAGGGACTATACGACTCCCGACAGGCCACTGGCGCGGGTCCGCCCGGGAGCCTGACAGGACGGGGCCCATGCGGAAGTTCTATCCCATGATGGTGGATGTGGCCGGCCGACGCTGTCTGATCGTGGGCGGCGGGCCGGTGGCGGAGCGCAAGGTCACGCTGCTCCTGGAGTGCGGAGCCGACGTGGAGGTGGTGAGCCCCACGGCGAGCCCCCGGCTGACGGCCCTGGCGACGGTGGGGCGCCTGCGCCTGCGGCGCCGACCCGTGCGACCCGCGGATCTTGCCGGCGCCTTCCTGGTGGTGGCGGCCACGGACGATCCGCAGGTGAACCGGGACGTCGCGGAGCGGGCTCGCCGCGCCGGCGGGCTGGTGAACGTGGCGGACGATCCCGGGGCCTGCAGCTTCCTGGTTCCCGCCGTGGTGCGGCGGGGCGACCTGACCGTTGCCATCTCCACGGGCGGTGGCAGTCCGGCCCTGGCCAAGAAGCTCCGCCAGCGGCTGGAGCGGACCATCGGGCCGGAGTACGAGACGTTCGTGGCGGCCCTGCGCCTCCTGCGCGAGCGGGCGCGCCAGGCCATCGCCGACCCGGAGGAGCGGCAGGCCATCTACCGGCGGGCCGTGGAGTCCGACCTCTTCGAGGAGGCGGCTCGCGGCGATTCGGCCGCGGTGGCGGCGCGCATCGACGACCTCGTGAGGTTTCCCCCACGGGCGGGGGCCGGTCCGCATCCCGCACGGCGGGACGGATTCCTTCGGAGAGGCCGGCGCGCCGAGTAAGGCAACCTTGACCATCGATCAATTCTTTTTCTATCTCGCCCTCCTCGGGTATCTGCTGGGGACGCTGCACTACCTCCTGCACATCGCCAGCCAGCGGCGGAGCCTTGGCCGGGTCGCCACCTACGCCACCCTGGCCGGGTTCGGCGCCCATACGCTGTCCCACATCTTCCGGATCTATACACTGGGCCGGCCGCCCCTGGGCAGCCTGTACGAGAGCCTGTCCTTCCTCGCCTGGGCCATCGTCCTGATCTACCTCGTCACCGAGTTCCGCTACGGCAACCGCGTCATCGGGGCCTTCGTCCTGCCCATGGTCCTGCTGGCGGGATCGGCGGCGGCGGCCCTTCCCCGTCGGATCGCCGAGCTGGGGCCCGCGTTCCAGGGGGTGGGGTTGTGGGTGCACGTGGCCCTGGCCATCCTGGGCAACGCCGCTTTCGCCCTGACCTTTTGCACTGGCCTCATGTATATCCTCCAGGAACGGCAGTTGAAGTCCCGGCTCTTGGGGCGCATGCACTTCCGGCTGCCGTCATTGGATCTTCTGGATGACGTCAGCGTGAAGTCGTTGTTGTTCGGGTTCCCATTGCTCACGCTGGCGCTCATCACCGGGGTTATTTGGGCCGAGTACACGCGGGGATCCTTCTTGCCCCTCTACGGGCGGGAGACCTGGTCAATCCTGAGCTGGTTGATCTACGGCGGCCTGCTCTACGCCCGCCTGTCGGCGGGCTGGCGCGGCCGCAAGGCCGCCATCCTGGCGATTATCGGTTTCTGCCTGGTCCTGTTCACCCTGATCGGCGTCAGCCTGCTCCGGACCGGGCGGGTCCTGTAGGCCGCTGCTGGGTTCGTGTGCATGGAAATCCTGGTTGTCGGGTTGAACCACACTACAGCCCCCATCGAGCTCCGCGAGCGCCTCAACGTCCCGGAAGCGGATCTCCCCAAGCCGCTGGAGATGCTGGGGAACTCCCCGGAACTCGTCGAGCGGATGCTGGTGGCGACGTGCAACCGGGTGGAGATCTATGGGGTGGCCGAGGGATCCGTGGAGAAGGCGGTCGAGGCCATCACGGATTGCCTGGCCAGCCACCGGAACGTGGAAAAGGCCCTCTTCGCCGACAAGCTGTACACCCACACGGCCGCGGGGGCGGTCCGCCACGTGTTCCGCGTCGCCTCCAGCCTGGACTCCATGGTCGTGGGCGAGCCCCAGATCCTGGGCCAGGTCAAGACCGCCTACTCCGTCGCCCGCTCCCAGGAGGCCGCCGGCGTCATCCTGACCAACCTCATGGAGCAGGCGTTCCACGTCGCCAAGCGGGTGCGGAGCGAGACCGGCATCGCCGCCTCGGCCGTGTCCGTCTCCTCGGCTGCCGTGGAGCTGGCGCGGAAGATCTTCGGCGACCTCACCGGTCGGTCCGTCCTCATCATCGGTGCCGGGGAGATGGCGGAGCTGGCCCTGCGCCATCTCCTGGACGACGGCGTCCGCTCGGTCCTGGTGGCGAACCGGAGCTACGATCGCGCCGTGACCCTGGCCCGGGAGTTCTGCGGCCGCGCCGTGACCTTTGAGGCCTTCCGCCAGGAGATGGTGGCGGCCGACATCGTGATCAGCGCCACCTCGGCGCCTCACCTGATCCTGAAGAAGGAGGACGTGCAGATCATCATCCAGCAGCGCCGCCACCGGCCCATCTTCCTCATCGACATCGCCGACCCGCGAGACATCGACGCGGCCTGCAACGAGGTGGACAACGTCTACCTCTACAACATCGACGACCTGAAGTCGGTGGTGGAGGCGAACCTGAAGGAACGGCAGCGGGAGGCGGAGCGCGCCGAGCTGATCATTGAGCGGGAGGTCGGGGTCTACCTCGACTGGCTCCGCTCCCTGGACGTCGTCCCCACCATTGTCTCCCTCCGGCAGCGGGTGGAGGACATTCGCGGCGCCGAACTGCAGAAGGCCATAACCCGGCTGGGCGACCTGACGCCGGAGCAGCGCGAGGCGATCACGGCCATGAGCCACGCCATGGTCAACAAGATCCTCCACCAGCCCATGACGGAACTGAAGCGCCGTGCTGCCCTGCAGGACGGCCACCTGTACACCAGCGTGCTGCGCCGCCTGTTCGGATTGGAAGAGCGAGACAAGTGAATCGAGAGCCCCGGGGGAATTCGGAATGGCGAATGGGGAATGCGGAATGATCATCGACGGTCGGGATTCCGCATTCCGCGCTCCGCATTCCGCATTGGTGATCGGAACGCGGGGGTCGCAGCTCGCCCTGTGGCAGGCGAACCACGTGGCCGAGCGGATTCGCGCCGCTTTTGCCGATGTCTCGGTGCTCCTGGAGACCATCAAGACGACGGGGGACAAGATCCTGGACGTGCCCCTGGCCGAGGTCGGGGGCAAGGCCCTCTTCGTCAAGGAGATCGAAGAGGCGCTCCTGGAGGGGCGGGTGGATCTGGCCGTCCACAGCATGAAGGACGTGCCCACCGACCTGCCCGCGGGCCTCGCCATCGTGGCCATCACGGAGCGGGCAGACCCCTTGGACGTGCTGATCTCACGGACGGGTGCCCGGCTGAAGGATCTCCCGACGGGGGCGCGGGTGGGAACCAGCAGCCTGCGGCGCCAGGCCCAACTGCTCCATTATCGGCCCGACCTGACCATGGTCGGCCTGCGGGGGAACCTGGACACGCGGCTCCGCAAACTGGAGGGCGAGGGGCTGGATGCCATCGTCCTGGCCGCGGCGGGGGTCAAGCGGCTGGGATGGATGGACCGGATCACCGAGTTCCTCTCGCCGGAAGTGTGCCTGCCCGCCATCGGCCAGGGGGCGCTGGGGATTGAGAGTCGAGAGCCGATAGTCGAGAGCCGAGAAGGGGGGCCGGAGGCGAGGGTGGTGAACATGGCCCGGATGCTCGATCATCCGGAGACGCACCTGGCGGTCCGGGCGGAGCGGGCGTTCCTCCGCCGCCTGGGAGGTGGGTGTCAGGTTCCTTTCGCGGCCCACGCGGAACTCGCCGGGGGGCGCATTCTCCTCCGCGGACTGGTGGCCGCGCCGGATGGACGACGGCTGGTCCGGGGCGAGCGGGGCGGCGCCGCAGAGGACGCCGAGGCGGTGGGATGCGCCCTGGCTGAGGATCTGCTCGGCCGCGGGGCCGCGGAGATCCTGCAGGCAATTTTCCGGCAGCACTGAGTGCTGCTGGCCGTAACAACAGTGAGTAAGTTCCCTCGTTCGCCCTGAGCCGTTCGGGCTTCGACACGCTCAGCCCGAACGGTCGAAGGGCTCACCACGAACGGCATTGCAGTCCGAACAATACGTGACCGAAATTGCGACCGAGAGTAGCAAGTCAGGGAACCGCGGCGAAAGGTGGGACGCGTGAGTGAGGCTGCCGGCAAGGTCTATCTGATCGGGGCGGGACCGGGGGACCCGGGGCTGTTCACGCTCAAGGGGAAACGCTGCCTGGGAGAGGCGGACGTGGTCGTGTACGACTACCTCGCCAATCCCCGGCTGCTCCGCTACGCGAAGCCCGGCGCCGAGCTGATCTACGTCGGCAAGCAGGCGGGCACGCATACCCTCCCCCAAGAGGAGATCGGCCGCCTCCTGGTGGCGCGGGCCCGGGAGGGGAAGGCCGTCGCCCGGCTCAAGGGGGGCGATCCGTTCATCTTCGGTCGCGGGGGCGAGGAGGCCGAGGAACTGGCGGCCGCCCGCATCCCCTTCGAGGTCGTGCCCGGCGTGACCGCCGCCGTGGCGGCGCCCGCCTACGCCGGTATTCCCCTCACACACCGGGATTTCACCTCGACGGTGGCCTTCGTCACGGGGCACGAGGACCCCACCAAGGACGAGACCGGCATCGCCTGGGACAAGATCGCCACGGGGATCGGGACGCTGGTGTTCTTCATGGGGATCGGCCAACTCCCCGAGATCGTGGAGAAGCTCGTGCGGCACGGCCGGGCGCCGGCCACGCCGGCCGCCGTGGTCCGCTGGGGGACGCGGGCCGAGCAGGAGGTGGTGACAGGGACCCTGGAAAACCTGGCGGAAAAATGCCAGGGGATGAAGCCGCCCGCCCTCATCGTGGTCGGCGAGGTGGTGGCCCTGCGGGAAAAGCTCCGCTGGTTCGAGACGTTGCCCCTCTCCGGGAGGCGGATCCTGATCACGAGGGCGCGAGAGCAGGCCAGCGGCTTCGCGGCCGTTCTGGAGGCGGCCGGGGCGGAGGTCGTGGAGTTTCCCACCATCGGCATCGCCCCGCCGGAGAGTTGGGCGCCCCTGGATGCGGCCGTCGCACGGCTGCGGGAGTACCAGTGGGTCATCTTCACCAGCAGGAACGGCGTGCGGTTCTTCTGGGAGCGGCTCCAGGCGGCGGGGCGGGACATCCGCGACCTCGCCGGCATCACGGTCTGCGCCATCGGGCCGGCCACGGCTGCCGCCCTCCTGTCGGTGGGCATCCGGGCCGACCTCGTCCCGACCGAGTTCAAGGCCGAGGCCCTGATCGAGGCCATCCAGGCGGTCTTCGGCGCCGGGGCCATTGCCGGCTCCCGGGTCCTTCTGGCTCGCGCGGCCGAGGCGCGCGAGGTCATCCCGGAGGAACTCGGGCGACGCGGTGCGCAGGTGGATGTCGTGGCGGCCTATCGGACGATCCGGAGCGCTTCCGACGCCGATGCGGTCCGGGCCATGCTCCGGGAGGGGAAGATCCACGCCGTCACGTTCACCAGTTCCTCGACGGTGAAGCACTTCCTTGACCTGGTGGGCGGGGAGGCTGAAGTGCTCCTGAGGGGCGTGGTGGTCGCCAGCATCGGGCCGATTACGGCCCAGACCGCCGCCCAGCACGGAATCGTCAGCCACATCGTGCCCGAAAACTACACGATCCCGGCCCTGGCTGAAGCGCTCGTAGGACATTTCCGGGCGGCACGCCCCTGACCGGTTTGTCCCTCCCGGATCGCTCCACGCCCTTTTCCCTTGACAAGTATTGATTTTTGCAAGTATTTCTGGGCCCCGAGGACGGTGCGGACCGGTGCTGCGGGCCCCCCGGCGCCGGCCTCTGTCTGTGGAACAGAATCTGCACACTTCGAATTGCTCCTGCAGGGGGGAAAGGGACGCAATCGTGGCGGTTCCGATTCTGAATTTGAAGACGCAATACGAGCGGATGCGACAGGCGATTGACGGCGCGATCCAGGAGGTTCTGGAGAGCGGGCGGTTTGTCCTGGGGGCCAACGTTCGGGCGCTGGAGGAGGAGTTGGCGGCGTTCCTCGGGGTGGCGCGAGCCGTCGGCCTCGCCTCGGGAACGGACGCCTTACACCTGGCACTTCGTGCGTGCGGCATCGGCGCCGGAGATCTCGTGCTCACCTCGCCCTTCACCTTCGTGGCCACGGCAACGGCCATCTCGTACACCGGGGCCCGGCCGGTCTTCGCGGACATCGACCCCCGACGGTTCAGCCTGGATCCGGATCGGGCGGCCGAATATCTCGCCGGCAGTGGCGTCGGCCCCCGGCCCGAGGGACGCGTGATCGCCCTGCTGCCCGTGCACCTGTACGGGCTGCCGGCCGACATGGAACCCCTCCTGGCCCTCGCCCGGCAGCACCGGCTCCGCGTGGTGGAGGACGCGGCACAAGCCGTTGGGTCGCAGTACCGCGGCCGCCCGGCGGGCAGCCTGGGGGATGTGGGATGCTTCAGCTTCTACCCCACCATGAACCTCGGCGCCTTCGGCGATGGCGGGCTGGCGACGACGAATGATCCCGTTCTGGAGGAGCGGATCCGCCG
>JACQVO010000267.1 GCA_016209725.1 Candidatus Methylomirabilota bacterium
CCGCGCCGCCTTCTCGATCTCACGGTAGCGGAGGGTCATGCCCTGATCGTTCGTGTTCCAGAGAACGGCGATCAGCGCCGCCTTCGGCACCGCTTCCTTCAGGAGCTGCATCCGCTTGGCGCTGAGCTGAACGGACTCGTCGGTCAATCCGGTGACGTTCCCGCCCGGGCGCGCGAGGCTCGCGATCAACCCGGCAGCCACGGCATCCCCCGCGGCGGGCGCCATGACGATCGGAATGGTCGAGCTCGCCTGCTTCGCCGCCTCCGCCGCCGGCCCGCCTTGCGCCACGATGATGTCGACCTTGAGCCGCACGAGCTCCGCCGCCAGGCCGGGCAGCCGCTCCACCTTGCCCTCCGCAAAGCGGGCGTCGTACGCAATGGTCTGGCCCTCGACGTAACCGAGCCCTCGCAAACCCTCGCGGAGCGGGCCGGGCGGCGCACCGTCGGGCGTCCGCCCGCCCGCCGACAGGTGACCGACGCGAAATACCTTCGGGGGCGGCTGCGAGGCGGCCAGGAGGGGAACGGCGAGTATGCCGAGCGCTACGGAAACGATGAACGCGGACCGGACGATGAGCGACCGGAGACCTGGACGAGTGTGGTCAGGCATAAGATTCTTCTCCCGACGACGAATCTCGTTTAACCGCCATTCCCCGCAAGGCGACCTCGGAGCCGAGGCCGAACGCCCGCGCTCAGCAGCCGAGGGGTGAGCAACGCGAGCCCTCGGTCTGCTGAAGCGCGCGGTTATGCGCTCCGCCGTGACGGCGGCCTACGTGGCTGATGCCGCCGGATGAGGCCTGCGAGTGCGCGCAAGGCCTCGTTCGCTTCTGTTGCCCCGGGGAACACGGCAGCAACGTCAGGGTCGAGCGTTATTACGACGCCACCCTTCGCATAGCGGGACGCGTACTTGTTTGGCCGAGCTCGGCTGAAGTCGTACTCAGGAAGGATCTCGTCGACCCCAACCTCACGCGGCGCCTCTCTAGCTTTTGCTCTCTTCATGGTCTCTCCGTTCACGGCGTGTGGCCTTCCGTGCGCCGACTAGGCGGATCGCTTCACCACGTTCGGTGAACATCACTGCGAGGAGCCGTTGTCGCTCGGACAGCCCGAGCAACACGTAGCGGTCCTCGTCCGCCGAGTGACGTGGGTCCTCGGTGATGCGGCCGAGTGGATCGCGGAACGCGGTCACTGCCTCCTCGAAGGAGACTTTGTGCGTGGCACGATTGGCGGCCGCCTTCCGCGGATCCCACTCAAACCTCAGGGTATCAGGCAACTATCCGCGCCCCCGTTCTGATTCACGCGCCTAACGAATAAGCTTTTATCCGGCGGGCCTCTCGCAGAACAAGCCTGCGACACCGGGCGCGGGCCCGCCGGGTAAAACAGGTTGAACTGAACCGCCCTGCCTGTGCGTGCCTGCCTGTGCCGACACGGCAGACAGGCCGCACCTGTCTGCGTCGCGCACGCGACAGGCAGGCGCAGACAGGTGGCCTGCGGGCTATGGGGATTGTATCTGACCCGGGGAGCCGGGGGAAGGGATTTGTGACCCCCGGCTAGGCGGGCCCGCCGCCGCCTCCCCATGGCAGTGGGGGCCGGCCTTCGGCGTCCTCTTGGGACCTCTGAGCATGTTGGCCCTGCGCCGGGCGCAGGCGCCTCGGCCCAAGAGGAAGACGTGAACCGCCAAGGGGCCAAGGGCCAACCACAAGTGTAACCACAGATTTCGCAGATTCGCAGATGGCAAAAGGCTCATTGGAAAGTCGGCGGAATCTGCGTAATCTGCGGATGATGTGCGGGTGAGTCTCTGCGGTCTTGGGGATGGAATGGTTGAGGGAGGGAGGAACGCGGACGGGTTCCCAGGGAATCAGGGACCATGGCTATCTTGACAGGGAGCGCAGAAGATAATACCATCATGCCGGATTGGTATTACCCAGACGGAGGGAATGCAATGAGGACGGTGTCGCTCAAGCTACCGGAATCCCTTGATGACAGACTCGCAGCAGTCGCTGCGGAGCGGAGCGAGTCAAAGTCGGCGGTGGTGCGCGAGGCTCTGGAGACGTACCTCCGACAGGGAAAGGGGGCTCGGGCGCGATCCTGTCTGGCCCTGGCCAGCGATATTGTGGGATGCGTCCCGGGGCCGTCTGACTTGTCCTTTCACGCAAAGCACATGAAAGAATTCGGGAAATGAAGGGCGGGGTCTTGGTGGATACAGGCCCCCTTGTCGCGAGCATCAACCGGCGGGATCGGTTTCACACATGGACCAAGGTGCAGTTGGCGGAGATGGAACCGCCAATCTTCACGTGCGAAGCCGTTCTCGCGGAGGCGTGCTTCCTCCTGCGCAACCTCCCAGGCGGGAGTAGTGCGGTGATGGAGTTCCTCGCTCGGAGGATCCTGGAGGTCCCCTTTCGTCTTGAGGAACATGCAGGGGCAGTTGCCAGTCTTCTTCAGAAGTACATGGACGCCCCGATGTCTCTGGCCGATGCCTGTTTGGTCCGGATGTCCGAGTTGCGTGAGGACAGCCTCGTGTGGACCCTGGACAAGCACTTCAGACTATATCGCAGACATGCGCGACAGGTCATCCCCACCCTGATGCCTCCGGGCTCGTAACCCATTGCAAGGGATTGTAACCGAGAGCGGCCGGCGGTCATCGACCTGCCTTGTCTGCGTTGTGGACTTCAGGACGTTGTTTCCTTTGTTAACCCCAATCCGAAATTCTTAACCGCCAAGGCGCCAAGAGCGCCAGGCCAAATGGCCTTTCTGGGGGGAAGGAATCAGCCTCCTGAAGGCGCCAGGAATCGATTCGCGGGTTCTGCGTTGGAAAGATCCGAACATCGCATCCTTGGCGGCCCGGGTACCCAGCGCGGGTGCTGGGTGATCATGGCGGTTCAAGGGTTTTCTCGGATCAGGGTTAATTTTGGCCACCAGCGCCATTTGGCAGGTTGTGTTCGTGTCCGAGCGCAATTGTCGGGACCTCGGAGCACCCGTCCACCCCCAACGATACTTGAGAATTTGGCGCGGTCTGTTCATTGACTGCGGTCGCGGGGCTCTCTTTGGGGAATCTGGCGGCGGGGAGAGGCGAAGGGTTCGGTCGAGGCAAAGCCTCGTTAGCGGGCGTCACCACGAGGCGCCGCCCCGTGCAGCGGTAGAAGAGCTTGTAGCTCGCTTCCCCCCGCGCGCCGCACGCCAGTTGGATGAGGAAGGAACGCCGCTCCCCAGAGCGTCGCGTGAAAGTCCATAATGCAACACAGCCCTCCCTGGGTGGGCTCACGCACGACGATCCATGCAAACACACCGGGCTGAACATCCGTCCATCGCTTCGGGCGGAACCGCTCCGAGAACGCGGCCGCGAACAGACCCGTGGGTCGCGACTCGTGGATATTGTACGGGAACGCACCGACCGGTCTGATCGCGTCCATAGCGGGGACACGACGATACTTCGTGACGAATAGACCGAACGCGATCTTCTGCAGCACGCGGCTGATCCTACTGAGATCCGGAGCGAGATAGACCCGCCCATCGCGACCCGGTGCGAGCGACCGGGTGATGCGCTCGTCGAGCCCCCGCGATAGACTGAGCGCCCGATCGACGGAGCCGCCGCGATCAACCTTGCGCTGCAGGGCGTTGGTCGTGCCGACCGAAGCCAACACGGTGAGGAAGTACTGCTCGTCCATCGCATAGCGCTCATTGCACCTCCGACACGACGGCACGGTCTGAAGGTTCTTCGGGAACGGACGCTCAAGGAGGCAGCGCGGGGGGACATGGTCCTTGGTTGGTCCGAGCGCCCCACAGTATACGCACCTCTTGCGGCTCATACGCCGTCCCGCTAACGACTTGCCGCTCACTTGCGGCCGGAGCCCAGCGCGACGACTGCGAGCCGGGGCGCCCGACCAGGGGCGACGACCGACAGGTACTGCGCCGGGTTACCCGGCGCGCGCGTCACGGCCACACCACTTTACCTCGATGCCGCGCCGGTTCAAGAACGATGGCGGCCTTCTTGGCGAGGTGTCGCGGCGAGGGGTTCGCGGACGATGTCAGCCACAGGCGCACCGCGGTGAACGGATCCCGACCTCGCCGACACGGTATCGAGCGACCGATGCAGTCCACGCGCCGACCGACGAAGTGGGGCCGGTCGGGCGACTTGCCGAAGCGTAGAGCACCGAAGTCGTGCGGCATGTTCCGACGAGGCGGGAACGAGTGTGCTGGGCGCGCCCGGTAGAATGTCCACACGTCGAAATCGTTCACTCCGCTCGTGCCGTCGACGTAGTGCAGTGCAGCGCCTTGGCAGAGAAGTACGCAAATGACGCGCTGCCCATACAGCTTGGCAAGGCGCGGGTTTCGGGCGAACAGCGCGCGACGGTCGCTTGCGGCGATGCTGGCCAACCGGCTGAGGTCGGCACGCGTGATCTGTCGATAGGACCTACTCACGCTGGCTTCGTCCGGCTAACGGAGTGCGCGTGAGCCTCCGGCCCAGCAGAGCTTGCGAGTCAGCACGAAGCTCATGCCGGTCGGCTCCACGCGCTGGTTCAAGCGGCGGTCTGCTCGCTGCCGCCAGTAGTCCGGGCGGCGGTGCTGGTGCGCGACAGCAACAAGATAGACGTAGTCCTCCCAGACGCGATATAGGATGCTGTACGGAAAACCGGGAACGATTCGCCTGCGAAAGCCACCGGCCAGCGGAGTACCTGCCTCGGGGCTGGCAGAAATGCGCTCCGCGGTCTGCTCGACCGCTGAAAGAAAGCGAACTCCGAGCCCCTTGAGGCGCCCTTCATAGAACTCCACGGACTCGCTGGCTTCCGCCCGCGCCTCCGGGTGGAATACTGCCTCCTTCACGAGCGCAGCTTTGCGCGCAATTGAGCGAAAACCTCTCGAGCCGGTATGCCCTGGACCACTCCGTCCCGCAGTTCCTGAAAGCGTCGTTCCGCCTCTGCAAGCCAGAGCTTCTCGATCTCCTCCGGAGACTCCACAGTCTCTTCCAGGCTTGCCAGCAGGTGCACCGCGAGGCGTGCACGATCCTCGGGCGGCAATCGGAGAGCGTCGTCCTCGATCTCAGCTAGCGAATGTGCCATCTCGTCCTCGCTTTGCTCCTCAGCGTACCACAGCAGCCTTAGATGCCGTTAACAACAAGTGTACAGTCTGTATAAACCGTCAAACACAGACGGCTCTTTTCTGCATATGACAGTTGCCAATATCAGGGGAGGATCACGTGACTTCACGTGTGCAGGCACTTCCGTGCCGTCGGGGGATCCGCCGGCATCGGGTATATACAGACTGTATAAGACGCCTCAGAGCCCAGCGACGGGGCTCCGAACACGGCGCCTTCCCCCAGAGAAGGGGGCGTTGGTGCAAGATGTACGCTTCCATCAACGGAGGAATCTCTCCACGCCGCCGTTATCGTTCCCGCTCGTTGGCCGGTTCGTGAGGAAGATTGTGGAGCCCGCAGGGGAAGGAGAGAGGGGGGGATGGAAATGGCCCGCGGGGGCACAAGCGCCTCCAAAGGGCCGTGGGTGGCCATGCGTGCTTCCGTTGGGACGGTAGTCCTCGCTCCGCTGTCGTCTTCAGCCGAGGTCACGCGATCACCCTCCCCTGAGCGCCGCGGGGAACCCCGAAGGTGCCCAACCGTACCAGTAGCCCAGGTCCGATGTCAAGTTACGTAACCCGGGCATGAACCGTGACAGGACGGAACCGACGGTTTGAACGGGCATCTACGCGGAGATTCAACCCGCTTGACGAAGAGGCTTTAGCTCGGCGATCCCCGCGGCCTGCTTGCTCCGCATTGCGTGCCACAGATCCCAGTCCTGCTGCAGGCCCAGCCAGAAGTCAGCCGACATTCCGAGAACCCGTGCCAAGCGCAAGGCCGTGTCAGGGGTAACACCATTCTTCTGGCGAATGATCTCATTCAACCGGGGGAAGGAGATCCCCAATCGTACGGCAAATGCCGACTGGCTCATGCCGAGCGGCTTGAGGAACTCTTCCAACAGCATCTCGCCCGGATGAGTCGGCGGGCGGTGTGTCGGAAGCCGCCGAGATACCATTTCTCCATCCGGGCGAGTGCGCCCCCGGCGTCCTCTAGTGGTAGTCCGTGATCTCGACATCGTCCCAAAGGGTCAGGTGCGAGAGGAGGGCTCAGCCGTTTGGATCACCTCGTGCATCTCGAAGACGTTGGGGCCGGCGAACATCTCTTTGGGGGGGCGGTTGGCGTGGGCCAGGCGGAAGTCGTCGCTCTCCGTCCACCGCAGGAAGGCTTCCTCGTTCTCCCAGTAGGTCAGGACCACGTAGTAGGTGGACCCGCCGAGGGTCTGGTTGTGCATCTGCAGGGTCTTCGGGCGCAGGATCTCCAGCCGGACGAAACCGGGATGGTGCTCGACCAGGCCCGCCCGACCCTCAAACCGCTTTTCGAACGCCGCCTCGTGCCCCGAGGCCACGTGGATTCGGTTCGATACGACGATCATCTTCGATGCCTCACAATTAAGAATGAAAAACTGACAACGGACAACCGGCCAACGGTTTTTCATTGTCGGTTGTCAGTTTGAAATTTTACATTGCTGCCAGTCAGTCGCCGGCGACGGTCATGCGTGCGATCTTGAGGGTGGGCGCGACGATAGACCCGCGCCACTCCAGGTCGCTGCCGATCATCTCGATCTGCTGCAGCATGTCCTTGAGGGTTCCCGCGATGGTGATTTCTTCCACGGGATAGGTCAAGGCCCCGTTCTCGATCCAGAGACCCGCCGCTCCCCGGGAGTAATCCCCGGTCACCAGGTTCACGCCAGAGCCGATCATCTCCGTGACGTACAGCCCCCGATTCACCGAGCGGAGGATCTGTTCAGGTGAATGCGGACCGGGGGCGATGTAGCAGTTCGTCGGTCCGGCCGTGGGAGGCTGCCCAACGGAGCGCGTGGCGTTCCCCGTGGAGGTCAGGCCCAGTTTCCGCGCCGCGTACGTGTCCAGCAGGTAGCTCGTCAGGATGCCGTCCTGGATGAGAACCGTCCGCCGGGTGGGGAGACCCTCGCCGTCGAAGGGTCGGGAGCCGAGGTGACCCGCCATTCGGCCGTCGTCCACGACCGTGAAGCCCGGGACCGCCACCCGCTGCCCCAGCCGGCCCGTCAGGAAGGACGCGCTGCGGTAGATGGCGGAGCCGGAGACAGCCCTGCAGATGGTCCGCAGCAGGCTGGCGGCCATGTCGGGATCGAAGATCACGGGCACCTGCTGCGTGGGGACCTTCCTCGCCCCCAGGCGACGGATGACCCGCGCGGCCGCCGTGCGCCCGACGGCCTCGGGGGACTCGAGGTTGCGCAACCGGCGCTGGACTGAATACCAGCCGTCGCGCTGCA
>JACQVO010000252.1 GCA_016209725.1 Candidatus Methylomirabilota bacterium
GTGTTGACGTTGTCGCCAATGTGGTCAACCCGGATGAGCAGGATGCGCTGAGGCGGCTGGCGGGGACGCCGTGAGAAAATGAAGGCGTGCGCCATGGCGACCTGAAGGCAGGCGAAAAGAAAAGGAGAGTCGGCACGTGGACCTTCCGTGAGGTTTGCCGTGATCGTTCGAAGAAGCTCCAACTTGGCGCGCCAAGGAGCCGATCTCAAGAAAACAAGGGGCAATTGGACGACCAGAAAAGCCAGGGGTAGGGAAGTCGCCAGGCAGGACCAGAGGAAACGCCGCTTCTCCCAGGCCCACGCGAGGAGCGGTTTCCACTCCAGGGGATGCAGCGCCACTTCCCCTTCCGTCGCCCTCAGGAAGAAGAACGCCCTGGGTCTGAGAAGCAGGAGGGCGGCCGCAAACTTCAGCGTCAGCTCATGCTTTCGGATGACCACGACGTCGAAGCGCATCCTCGCAAGCCTCCAGGCGAGCCTCAAGGTGCGGGCGAACTTGGCAGGGTTGGGGCGGAGGTATACGTGGCATTTCCCAAGCCGCTGAAAGGACAGGATTGCCCGCTCCCTGGCAAGGAGCAGGATTGATGAAGAGGGCCACTCTCGCCGGAGGAGGCCGAGCACCGGGTCCACCTGGGGATGCAGGGAATTACAAACGAGGAGGATCCGCCGAGCCTCGGGAACTCCTGGCGGGGTCTTGGAACGCGGCAGCATGGATCAACCAGACGGTCCCTCGTGCTCCATGGAGGCAACCACAAGCATCTCCTCTCCGAGGCGCAGCTTGTGAATCACCCGGACCAAGGGACCACACGCGTTGTAGGCGGAAAGCAAGTAGCGCTGCGACAAGTGATCCGGAGTTGCGTCGATCGTGGCGCGGTATCGGGCCTTGAAGCCCTTGGTCACAGGTAGGAGCTTGAGAATCCCCACGGTCAGGTATCTCAGGTAACTCAGATCACCGCGCGACGTCTCTACCGTCACCTTGCGAAATCCAGCCCTCCCAAGCGATTTCCCGAGGGAGCGAGGAGTAAAGTGGTAAAGGTGCTCGGGGGGGGCGATCCACCACCACCCATGGCGCGTGATCCTGGCCATGAGACTGTCGAAATTGGGACACTTCAGAAGGAGCACCCCGTCTTTCTTCAGGAGCGAGACGGTCTTCTCGAGTGCGCCGAGAGGATCCTCGAGATGCTCGATCACGTGACTCATGAAGACCACATCGAACGAGCCTTCCGGAAAATGGGCGCTTTCCAAGGCTCCCGCATGAACATCCAGGTGGAGTTCTTCGCGTGCGTGCGTGGCCACCTTTTTGGATATCTCGACGCCGTGGCAATCAAAGCCCGCATCGCGCGCCAGGGCCAAGAGAAATCCGTACATGCAACCCACTTCGAGCAAGCTTCCCTTGGGCTTGAACTTCCGGATCCAGTCCAGGTCGCCGCGACAGCGATTTATCAGCGACTCCCTGTCCCGACGGAAACCGTCGTAGTCGTAGTGTTCCGCGTAGTACCGGGCCAGATCCTCGGACTCAGGTCGCGGATTCAAGAAGACGAGGCCGCAGCGGCGGCACTTCCTGAGGGTGAAGTGATCCTGGGATCGCTTCACCCGAAGGAGGAGGCGGGAGTCATCAGTCTTGCAGAGGTTGCAGGGAACCGGCCGGAGACCCATTTCTTCAAGGAAGGCTGAGCGGATGAGTGTCCTTCGATCTGGCTTGAGTTGTACCAACGACCCTGCAAATGTGACCCAGGAAAACCCCGCAGTCAAGCCCATTTTAGAGCCCGCCCACCTTCACTTTCCTGGCGACCCACCGCCAGGGGAGTGAGGATCTATGCGCGGGAGGTGACATCCTAGACTGAATGGCCCCACCTTTCTTCCCGCAAGCTCTATGCACAAGATTGCGTGCCTTGTGGTAAACTCTGTCCCAAGAGGGGCGGCACAACAGATCGGTCTAAGGGTCACTCGGGGAGCATGTCCGAGGAAAAGATAAGTGCGGAGAAAACAGGGGATGAGGGTCGCACTGGTTCACGACTGGCTCACCGGGATGCGGGGGGGGGAACGCTGTCTTGACCTCTTCTGCGAATTGTTCCCGCACGCCACGATCTTCACGCTCCTGCATGTGCCTGGTACGCTCTCCGATCGGATCGAACACATGCGGATCGAGCGCTCGGGGTTGGGCCGGCTCCCCGGCATCTCGCGGTACTACCGGTCCCTCTTGCCGGTCTTTCCCTGGTTGATTGAAAGGTTCGATCTCGCCGGTTACAATCTGATCCTGTCCAGCAGCCACTGCGTCGCCAAAGGCGTGCGCGTCCCGCCTGGGGCGCTGCATATCGCCTACGTATACACGCCCATGCGGTACGTGTGGGATCTGTACGCCGATTATTTCGGGCCCGGACGGGCCGGATGGCTCTCGCGGATCGCCATGGCTCTGCTGTGCCCCCCGCTGCGGCGCTGGGATCAGCGCAGCGCCGCCCGCGTGGATCACTTCGTCGCCATATCCCGGCACGTGGCGGACCGGGTGAAGCGCCACTACGGTCGGGACGCCAGCGTCATCTACCCCCCAGTGGACGCGGGAAGGTTCCAGGTAGGGGAGGGATCGGGGGAATTCTATCTCGTCGTGTCCGCCCTCGCCCCCTACAAGCGCGTGGACCTGGCCATTCAGGCCTGCAACGTGCTCCGGCGCCCCTTGAGGATCGTGGGCAGCGGCCAGGACGAGCGGAAGTTGCGTGCGCTGGCCGGTCCCACGGTGGAGTTTCTCGGATGGCGCTCGGATGCCGAGGTGGCGGACCTCTACCGACGCTGTCGGGCTCTCCTCTTTCCAGGCGTGGAGGATTTCGGAATTACGCCGCTGGAGGCAATGGCCTCGGGACGGCCGGTCGTTGCCTACGCTCGGGGAGGGGCGCTGGAGACGGTGGTGCCTCTGAATCCTCCGCCCAGCGACGGGGCTGGCCCGGATGGGAGGCCGAACGGCGGGGAAGGGCGCGCTTCCGGACCCACGGGGGTCTTCTTCCACCATCAGACCGTCGAGGCGCTGATCGGTGGGATCCAACTTCTCGAGGCGAGCGACGGATGCTTTGCGCCGAAGGTGCTCCGGGATCGGGCGCTCGCCTTCGACCGCCAGGTATTCAAGGGAAAGATCGCTGCCTTTGTAGCCGAGCGCTGGACCGAACACGTCAAGCGGACGGGGGAGTCGGAGTGCTGAAGAAGCACAGCAAGTTCTTCGAGAGTCTTTTCATGCTGGCGGACATGGCCGTCGTTGCGGCGTCCTGGTTGGGCGCATACGCCTACCGCTTCTCCGTGGATCCTATCCCCGTGCGTCACGGGACCCCGCCCTTGAGGCCCTACGCGCTCCTCCTCCTGGCGATCCTCCTGATCTGGCCGGTCGTCTTTCGTGCCTTTGGGCTGTACCGGCCACGGCGGATCGGCACTCGCCTGAAGGAGGTTGCAGACATCGCCAAAGCCTGCAGCACAGCCGCGCTCTTGCTGACCGCCCTGACCTTTTTTTACCGGCAGTTCGAGTTCTCGCGTCTCATCGTCCTCTACTTCTGGATCCTGAGTATCGCCGGCCTGAGCACGGTGCGCGGGCTGTTCCGGCAGGGGCTCGGTACTTTCCGGCGGCTGGGATACAACCTCCGGCACGCGATCCTGGTCGGCTGGGGAGAGGTCGCAGAGGAAGTGGTCCATCGCCTCCGGGAACACCCCGAGCTGGGAATCCGGTTACGCGGTTGCTTCCTCGACCCCGCCGTGGGTGCCCAGGCTCCCGGGAGCCTCCCGGTCCTGGGGAGCCTGGCTGCGTTGCCCCAGTTCCTGCAGGACCATCCCGTCGACCACGTCTTTATCGCCCTCCCACTCGAGGCCGCGCCTCTTCTCCCCTCGGTCCTGAAAGGCGTTGATGACGCCCCCGTGGATGTCCGGGTGGTCCCCGACTTCTCCCGGTACGTGCGGCTCGGGGGCGGCGTCGAGGAGTTTGACGGTCTGGCCTTCTTTCGGCTCCAGGGGAGCCCGGTGTACGGCTGGGACCGCGTGCTGAAACGGGGATTGGATGTCCTGTTGGCCGGCAGCCTCCTCCTCCTGCTGGGCCCACTCATGGCCGTGATCGCCCTCCTGGTAAGACTGACCTCGCAGGGGCCAGTTCTGTACCGGCAAGAGCGGATGGGACTCGATGGCCAGACCTTTCCAATGCTGAAATTCCGAAGCATGTACCCGAACGCCGAGAACGAGACCGGACCCGTCTGGGCACGGGAGGGCGACCCACGGCGCACGCGGCTCGGCGCCTTCCTGCGCGCCACGAGCCTCGACGAACTCCCCCAGCTCTGCAATGTCCTGAAGGGAGAAATGAGCCTGGTCGGACCCCGCCCGGAGCGGCCGGTCTTCATCGAGGAGTTCCGGAGGCGGATCCCGAGATATATGCTCCGACACATGGTGAAGGCGGGGATTACCGGCTGGGCCCAGGTGAATGGCTGGCGAGGGAATACCTCCCTCGAGAAGCGGATCGAATATGACCTGTTCTACATCGAGCACTGGTCACTCTGGTTCGACCTGAAGATCCTCTGGCTGACGCTCTGGAAGGGATTGGTGAATCGGAATGCCGGCTAGCTGCCCCACCGTGGGGACAGAATCAGTCAAGAGGCAGCCTCGTGCATGAGGCTGGCTGAGCAGGGATAGGGCTTGCCAAAAGCCTCGTTTTTCGCGACAAGAGGTGTCGGATTGCCTCGAGGATCTCCGGTCACTGAAGTCAGGGTGAGTTCGATCCGGGTTGGGGGCGGAAATCCCCTGGCCCTCATCGCCGGGCCCTGCGTCATCGAAGGGGAGGCATTCACTCTCCAGGTGGCGGAGGGACTCCGGACCATCTGCGACCGGGCCGGCATCCCTTTGATCTTCAAAGCGTCCTACGACAAGGCGAATCGAACCTCCGGCCGATCCTTTCGAGGCTCTGGGGTGGAGGAGGGACTCCGCATCCTCGAAAAGGTCCGCCAGACGACCGGCCTGCCGGTAACCACGGATGTCCATGACGTCAGCCAGGTGACCGCGGCGGCGGCGGCGGTGGACCTCCTCCAGATTCCGGCGTTTCTCTGCCGCCAGACCGATCTCCTGTCGGCGGCGGCCAGGACGGGGAAACCGGTCAACGTGAAAAAGGGGCAGTTTCTGGCGCCGCAGGACGCAAGAAACATCGTGGACAAGCTCCTGGAGGCAGGCAACCCCAACGTCCTCCTGACGGAACGGGGGACGACCTTTGGCTACCACAACCTGGTGGTGGACATGCGGGCCCTTCCTGTGCTTCGCTCTTTCGGCTGCCCGGTGGTCTTCGACGCGACCCACAGTGTTCAGCTCCCGGGGGGCGCAGGAACCGCCACGTCAGGCCAGCGGGAATACGTGGCTCCCCTCGCGCGGGCCGCTGTGGCCGTGGGAATCGACGCCCTCTTCCTGGAAGTCCATCCCGACCCGGACCGGGCCCCCTCTGATGGCCCGAACATGCTGCCCCTGCATGCCCTCCCGTCACTCCTGGCAGAGGTAATGGCAATCGCCCGGGTCCTGACCCCTCCTTTTTCAGGGTGAGGCGGACATCCACTGCCAGTTGCCGGGACCGCGGGCACCAGATTGGAGGGCCTGTCCGGCGCCTGATCGGCCTCGGGCGATAAAGGATTGTGGGAGCCCCATGAGCCTTCAGCGCGGCATATCCCAGTGACGCGGGGAACGGAACCAGGCCGGGACGGAAGCCTGCGGCCAACCCCTTCGCGCATTCGGCCTGAAGAACCTCCAGGCATTCCCTGGGGAATCTCCTGGATTCTCCTGCTGGCCCTGGCCCTCCGCGGCATGGCGATGTGGGCCTTTGACCCGGTGGCGGTCGACAGCGCCGTCTACTTCGAGATGGCGGATTTCATCCGGGCGGGTCGATGGTCGGATGCCCTAGCCTATCCTTATCCGCCACTGTTTCCAATGCTCATCGCAGCCGTCCAGTGGCCCGCGCGCAGTGCGGAGACCGCCGGTCTCCTCATCGCTCTGGCCGCAGGTCTGCTCGCCATCTTTCCCCTTGTCGCCATCGCGCGAACCACAGCCGGGGAGACGGCCGCCGCGGGGGCGGCCTTCCTCTGGGCCATCCATCCGTTGGCGATCCGCCTTGGCGTTCAGGCCCTGACTGACACCCCCATGGTTTTCTTCGTTGCGATGGCGATATGGGCGGGTCTTCGGGCGATGGATGAGAACCGCCTGTCGTGGGCCCTCGGAGCTGGTGGGTGCAGTGGCCTGGCCTACCTCCTGCGGCCGGAAGGAATCGAGCCAGCCTTGGCCCTGGCGGTCCTCTACACCCGACATGGCTCTCCGTCCTCCCACGCTGACGAGGAGAATTCCACGTCCTCCTCGGCCCGCAAGACCACCTCGTTCGCCTTCGGCAAGAAGGCCTTGCGTCGCGTAGCGTGGGCCCTTGCTCCCCTGGTCGGATGGGCCGTCATTGCGTCACCCTATATCGTCCATATCAGCGGAGAGACCGGCTCTCTCACCCTTTCGAAGAAGAAGAGCACCTCGAGCCTTTTGCGCTCGCTCGCGCCGGTGCCGGAAGGGGCCACGACGTCGGAGGGTGTGGTGAAATCCAGCGGCGCGCCTGCCGGGGTGAACCAGTTGGCGCCCCAGGGAAAGCTTCGCCGGTTCTCCCGCAGCGTGTATGACTTTCAGAAACCTCTCGTGAATGGGATCCACCCCCTGGTCCTGCTCTTTGGCGTGCTGGGCGCGTGGGGCATCCGCGCCCAGAAGGCTCGGGGGAGTGGCCGCGCCCGTGCGCTCCTTCTCGGCCTTTTGGGTCTGCACCTTGTCGTCCTTGTCGGCCTAGCGGCTCACCAGGGCGCGACCTATCTGGGCGGCCACCACTTCTTCCTCATGGTACTCTACTCCCTGCCCTTTGCCGGGGCCGGGCTGGCGTCAGCCCTCACGTGGGGAACCGACCGCCTGGGCGGGCAGCGCTGGGTACCCATCGGTGCTGTTGCCCTCCTTGTGGCTGTACCCATCATCTGGATGGCTACTCGTGGCACCGACCGGGGCGTGATGGTGAGACCGGCTGCAGCCTGGATCCGATCTCAGGTGAGAGGCACCCCGGTCATCGTCACGAACATCGCCAAGCTCACGTACCACGCCAGGGCGAAACGGGTGGAGCTGAGTGGCACGTATGACGAAATCCTCCAGCGGGGGAGGGCGCAATCGGCTCACTTCGTGGCCTTCTATCCTGACCTGGTGAACGAGGTGTCGCCGGATTTCTTGCCACGACTGAATGCCAGGGACCTGGCACTCGCCAGGTCCTTCCCTGAACCATCCCGCGATTCCCCCGGCCAGCGGCTTGAGATCTACCGCTTTCGGCCGAAGTAGGGGGAAGACTTCTCGTCTCCCACCTCGCCCACAACCGACCTGGAGAGGCTTGATGGTGCGAAAGGATGTTGCGGCAATCATTCTCGGGCTGTTGGTCATCTACCATGTGAATGGCAGACCCCACCCCGAGGTGGATGTCGTCGCAGCTCCCTACACCGCCTGGTCGCTGGTCCGCTCTGGATGGCTTGATCTACGGCCCTACCCAGAACTGAAACGTTACGTGAGCACAATCATCCGCGAATTGCCCGATGGGTCCTGGGTCTCGATGCGCCCACCAGGCGCTGCCCTGGTTGCCGCTCCGTTTGTGGCGCCGTTTGTCCTGCTACGGGAACGCCCCCTTCGGGACATTGACATGCTCCATCTCGGCAAACTGGTTGCCGCCGTTTGCGTGGCGTCCGCTGCCGCGCTGTTCTTCATCGTATCCAAGCGCCTGATGCTCACCCCCGCGTGGCCGGCAACCGTGCTGTTCGCTCTCGGCACCACTCTTTACAGTGTGGCAAGTCAGGCGCTGTGGATGCATGGTCCGGCCACGTTCTGGCTATGCTGTGCCCTTTTTTTCCTCACGCGCGATGACGCTGACAGCGGAATGTGCAGTAGTGCAACCGGATTGGCTCTCGGACTCGCTATCCTCACACGGCCCTCGACAGCTCTCTTCGCCCTGGGGACCGGTATTACCTTTATCATCCAGCGACGCTGGCGTGGACTCACGGGCTTAATCCTGGGAGGAGCCGTCCCACTGGCTTTCCTTGTCGGCCTTAACACTCTCCAGTTTGGACACCCGCTGCTGGGGGGTTATGTGACGGATAATTGGAAGGAGTCGCCACCTCTGTGGGTAGGGCTCGGCGGTCTGCTGATCGCCCCGTCACGCGGTCTCCTGGTTTACTCTCCTGCGTTGCTCCTGGCACCGCTAGGAGTACGAGTGCTCCTCACCTCTCGGGATGACCGGTTGAACTCAATGCGAGTCCTGCTCCTCGCCTGGCTGCTGGCATCGGCCGCGACGGTGCTGTTCTACGCCCGCTGGCATGACTGGCGCGGTGGCTGGACCTACGGACCGCGATTCCTGACCGAAACGATGCCTGTCCTCTGCTTGCTCTTTGGGCTGGGATATGCCTCCTTGCGGGCGGCCTGGCCCAGACGCATCGCGCTCGGGCTGATCTCGTTGTCTGTGGCGATTCACTTTGTGGGCGTCTTCGGCTATAGCGGATACGGAGCATGGCAACGACGTCATGAATTGCCTGACCAGGGACGCAATCTCTTCAGCCTTGAAGACACGCAAATCGAAGCTCATACCCGGGCCCTCCTTTCGAAACTCGCCGGAACTAATCCACGGAGGCGGTGATCCTGACACATGTTTCCGCGGACGAATGGTCGCGTGCATGAGCCGGCAGGACCGTGATGGGCCATGGGTGTCACTGCGACCTGTCCCTCCCCATGGCGAGCGGGGGACTTGGTGGGGGGGGGAGCCGTCTCCCCGACTTCGGAGCGCGGCCATCGGTGCGGCGACGAACACCCGTGAAACGCTTGTGAAATCAATTGTATTTCTATATGGGTTGGGGTAGCCTGTCACGTCGTGTCAACCGATCACTGACAACCACTCTTGAGGGATCTCCCCCACCCAGGAACCTCCTTCGCCGGGGTAGGTCATTCATTTGCCGCGTTCGGGAGGGAGACTCAGGCGCCAGGTAACGGGATTCCAAGCACTTGCGACGACCGCCTGCAACCTCCACCAGATTGGAGTCGCTGGAAGGTCTGCCGTGGGGAAATGAAAGAGATGCACACCTCCCTCCAGCAGTTTACCCGCTTCCTCGGATACGCGGTCGCCTATCGGGCCCGGATCGTCTTGGCTATCGCCTGCCTCTTCCTCATTGCGATTCTCAACGCCGCCTCCGTCGGAGCGCTCCAACCCGTATTCGACGGACTCTTCATTCCAGACGGGGGCAGCGCAGGCATCAGTCTCCCGGCCCCGATCAAGGCGGCCCTGGGCGACCATCTGGTCCGGCTGCAACGGCTCCTGCCGGCAGACCGGACCAACTTCCTGGCCCTGCTTGGAGCCGCGCTCTTTGCCGTGTTCGTGGCCAAGGGGGCGCTGACCTACCTTCAGCAGGTCCAGATGCGGTACGTGTCGGAGGGGATCCAGCGCGACATCCGGAACGAGCTGTATGAGCACGTCCAGACCCTGCCTCTCAGCTTTTTCACCCGACGGCAGACGGGCGAGATCATGTCGCGCTTCAACTCCGACATCGAGACGCTGGGAGACGCCTCGACCGAGCTGTTCCGCAACGCGCTCAAGGAGCCCCTCAACATCCTGGGGCTCATCGCCGTGCTGCTCATGATCAAATGGCAGCTTGCCCTCCTCTCCCTCATTGTCCTGCCGGTCGCCATCTTTCCCATCGTCAAGTTCGGAGCAAAGATCCGCCGGAGGGGAACCCGGGTCCAGGAGTGGCGCGCCGAGGTGAACACCATCCTGCAAGAAACGATCTCCGGCGTCAGGGTCGTGAAAGCATTCGGCATGGAGGAGTACGAGAAGCGGCGATACCGGGAGGCGAGCGGCCAGGTGTTCCGGTCCTTCATGAGGATCTGGCGGGTTGACGCGCTCACATCGCCCGTCCTGGAAGTCCTCGGCGGCATTGGGATCATCATTGCCTTCGGGGTCGGTGGCTATCTGGTCATGACCAAGAGTCTGACTCCCGGGGCCTTTATGGCCTTCCTCGGGGCCCTCGGCTCTCTGTACCAACCCGTGAAGCGGCTTGGCCAGATCAATAACATCGTCCAGCGGGGAATGGCCGGCATGACACGAGTGTTCGAGTTGATGGACGCTCCGCCAGAAATCCTGCAGCGGGGTGACGCCGTGAGCCTCGGGCGAATGCAGGAAGGTATCCAATTCCACAATGTCTCTTTCGGCTACGAGCCCGAGCGGATCGTTCTGCAGGGGATCAGCTTCACCGCCAAGCTGGGTGAGATCGTGGCCATCGTGGGGAGCAGCGGGGCCGGGAAGACCACCTTGGTCAACCTCATCCCCCGCTTTTACGATCCGACGTCAGGCATCATCACGGTGGATGGAATGGACGTCCGCCGCGTGAGCCTTCGGTCCTTGCGGGATCAAATGGGCATCGTCACCCAGGACACGATCCTCTTTGACGACACGGTGTTCAACAACATCGCCTACGGCCGACGCGAGGTCTCCGCCGAGAGGGTGGTGGAGGCGGCACGGATCGCCAATGCCGAGGAGTTCATCGAGGCTCTCCCCGCTGGATACCAGACGAGGATCGGCGAGCGGGGGGTCCGCCTCTCCGGCGGGGAGAAACAGCGGATCGCCCTGGCCCGCGCGGTCCTCCGGGACCCCCCGATCCTGATCCTGGACGAGGCCACCTCGGCGCTCGATGCGGAGTCGGAGCGCCTGGTCCAGAACGCCCTGGACCACCTGATGAAAGGGCGGACCACCTTCATCATCGCCCACCGCCTCTCCAGCATCATCAAGGCCGACACCATCCTGGTGCTGGACGAGGGACGGCTCATCGAGCAAGGCACCCACGCGGAGCTCATCGCCTGCGGCGGAGTCTACTGTCGGCTGTACCAGAGCCAGTTGTTGAGTTGAGGGACGCTCGGGAGCGATCAGCGGCGTGAGGCTGGCGGCGTTCGAGCTGCGCGGCGTCGTCGGAAGTCGCAGCCTCTCCACCCAGGAGATGTGTCTGTCTCAACTGGGCGTGGTCTTTCCCGGTGGTTGGATGTGGCGGCTGGGAGCCTGCCCGGACGGACAGACTTTCCTGATGGCGGATGCCTGGACTCTCAATCAGATGGCTGGGCCGGATGAGTGGTATTGATCTGAGCATCGTCGTCGCTGTACGAAACCAGCTCCCCCACAACCAGCTCTTCCTGGAGCGGTTGGAGACCTCTTCCGGCGTGCGCACTGAGCTCATCGTGGTGGACAATGGCTCGACGGATCCATCCGCGGAGGTGTTCAGACGGGCCGGTGGGTCTGTGATCCCGACCGGCGGAAACCTGTGTTACCCGGAAAGCATGAATCTGGGTTTGGCAAAGGCGAAGGGCGAATATGTTGGCTTCCTGAACAACGATATCGTGGTGAGCCCCGGGTGGGACGAAGGTCTCATCGCCGCGCTGGAGCGGCATCGCCTCCCTGTGGTCTCACCCGTCGGGATCGAGCGTATGCCCACCCAGGAGCTGACACGCGCCGTGCAGGAGCGATGGCGCCTGGTCAAGCGACGGATGGGGTCGATCCGCACGGCGGACGATCTGCGTGCGGCCGTTCGGATGATGTACGGGGACTGGGAAGGCTTCTGTCAACAGGTCAAAGCCGTCTTCAAGGATCGGCTGGTCCCCGGCATCGTCGGGAGCTGCGTCGTCGCCCGCCGGTCCTTCATGGAGGCGATCGGGGGCTGGGATTCCCGTATCCAGGCAGCGGACTGGGACCTGTATCTGCGGCTTCGTGAGCGCGCACAGACGATGGGCGACGTCGGTGTGCCCATGATTGCTGGTTGGGTCTACGTTCATCATTACGTGCAGGCAACACGACGGGGCGAGCGGTCCCCCTTCACCTGCAGCCACCCCAGGCTCACCGTGCAGGAGAAGTGGGGAGAGACAGCGCTCCGTCGGTGGTTTTTCGATCCGCCTCTCCTGACGGGGCGGCCAACGCTCCGCCGTGACCCGGCGGAGTACCTCCGCGGGCGTGCCAGGCGACTCGCCATTGATGCCCGACGGGGAATGGCCCTCCTGGGAATCCTGTTCCGCGGTCTCCCCCGCGCTGAAGAGCTTCTGACCAAGGTGGGAAGGGAAACGAGACGGAACTGAGTCCGCTTCTCCCTGCGGGGGCATAGGGATCGATGCCGACCCGGGTTCTCTATCTCCACGAGTTTTCGCGGATCGGGGGGGCAGAACGGGCTCTGCTTGGCCTGGCTGACGCCGTCCGTCAGAAGGCCGTCGAACCTCTCGTGGTTTGGCCTCAGAAGGACAGTGCCTTCACGTGGCTTCAATCCCGAGGCGTTCACGTCGTTCCACTCAAGGTTCCCTCCTGGAGGCATGGGCTCTCCCTGCCCCTTCTCCCACTCTTTCTGGCTCGCCTGCAGCGCAACCTGGTCCCTACGAACGTCGACTTGGTCCACGTGAACAATTACCGGTCAGCGCCCCTCGGGCAACTTGTCTCTCGTTGGGTAGGCGTCCCGTGCGTGTGCCACGTTCGGGAGCTTATCACATCAGAGGGGATTCGCCAGTACCGGCTCCGGGCCTCGGCAGCCCTGATTGCCGTGGCGGATGCCGTTGCTCATGCCTTGGTCGAGGGAGGAGTCCCGCAGCATCGGGTAACGACCGTCCGATCCGGGATCGCGCTGCGGGGAGTGCCCAGCCATAAGGAAAGCGCCGCACTGCGAGAGCGCCTGGGCATTACCGACGCCGACTGCCTGATAGGTATCGTGGCCCATATTCTGCCCCACAAGGGGTACGACGACCTAGTTCAAGCGCTCGCCCTGATCAAGGAGAAGGTCCCCAATATCAGGTGCCTGATCGTGGGGGAAGCACCGCGGAAGAGATACTTCCAGAGACTCCTGCATCTGGCTGAGCGCCTGTCCGTCAGGGACAGACTGATCCTGGTCGGGATCCAGGATGACGTTGCTCCGTTCCTCCACGCCCTGGATCTCTTTGTCCTTCCCTCCCGCACTGAGGGGTTGCCCCTCACAATCCTCGAGGCGATGGCGGCCGGCCGGCCGGTGGTCGCCACGGCGGTGGGGGGCATTCCGGAAGTTGTCCGCGATGGCGAGACCGGCATTCTGGTCCCCGAGCGAGATCCCCGCCAACTCGCCGACGCTGTCCTCAGGCTCCTGGATGCACCAGGGCTCGCCAAGGCAATGGGGGAGGCGGGGCGAAAGCGGATCGAAGGAGCCTTTACGCTGGAGGACGAAGCTCGACACACCGCCACGGTCTACCATCAAGTCCTGGCCGCGTCTTCGCCAGATTCGGCATAGGCTCAACACGGCGAGCAACTTGAGTCCCGCAGGCGTACCGGTCAGAACCATGGGCCGGTCAACGCCTGAGTGTTGAACATAGTATGCAATCCTCCTCCCGTGTCAGCGTCTGCGGCTTCAGCTTTGGCAGGAACCTGACCAAGCTGGGCTACCCAGTCGAGGCAGCGGTGCGGAGCGTCTTGCCGCAGTGCGATCGGTTTGTCTTCGTCGTCGGCCAGAGCGAGGACGACACGCGCAGCCGGATCGAGGAGGTCGATCCGAAGGTGGAGGTCATTGACACGATCTGGCCCGATGTCAAGATCGACGGCACGGTACTCGCGATCGAAGCCAACAAGGCCATGATAGCGGCAGAGGCCACGGGCTGCACCTGGGGCTTCTATATCCAGGCCGACGAGGTCGTACACGAGGAGGACCTGCCCTGCATCCGCGCGGCGATGAATTACTGGGCCGGCCATCCCGAGGTCAAGGCGCTTCTCTTCCGGTTTCTCCACTTTATCCTCGACTACCAGACCATCGACCCCTGGGGCTATCACAAAGCCTCCCGGGTGATACGATTGGACGGGACCTGCCACATCGTCGGCGACGGCTGTGGCCCCGCGATCAAAGACGACCAGGGCCCCCGGATGAGGCCGCCCCGTCTGGGTGACCACGGATATCTGGACAAGCACCATTTGGGTGGACACGTTCGCTGGGCGCGTGACCCAAAGGGAGGCCTGTTTGCCCCAGCCGCCCGGATCTTCCATTATGGCGGGGTGAAAACGCCGCAGCAATTGCATGAGAAGCTGAAGGCAATCGAGGAATTCTGGTGGGGGAATCTGCCCGAGGCCGCCCGACATCGTCGGATACAGCGGACATTCCCAGACCCATACCGGCGCTACCGGATTCTGAAGCGGTTCCGGGGGAGTCACCCTGCCGTATTGCGCGAACGGGTCACCTCCCCACCGGCGTTCGCCCGCAGGCTTAATCGGTGGCTCTGCCTCGCCTTCTACCGCGAAATTCTGAGGCACGGCTTTAAGGGCTGATGGCGCTCGCTGCCAATCATGCCTATGTAAGAGAGAGCCAACAGCCCGCGGATCGAATTCGCGCGGCGGTTTCAACCCCGTGGCGATCAGTTCCTGGTCTATGACCCTGCCACGGTCGAATTCTACGCTGGGCGCGGTCTCCGAAGCATCTCTGGCGAACCGGGTCCTTCGGCCAGAGTCTGGTTCATTGCCACCGGCTTCGCATCCGCGCACTTCCCGGCGCAGGAAGTCCTGGACCGGCTGCGAGCCCGGCGACCCAAATTGCGCTCCGGACAGGAGTAGGGCGCCGCGGTCTATGTTTTCGGTCCCGCGGATGTGCTTGCCAACCCGGAATCGCCGTGAGCGCAGCCCGATGAAAGAAGGATCCGGACACGGCTGGACTCTGAATCTGTCGTGGATTCCGGTGTGGGCGCTTGCCTCATCCATAAGAAGGGGAGGTAGCCGCGGGCGGAGGACCTGACCACGCTCCCAATGTGGCCCTGGGAGCGAGGGCACGGCATTCCGTTCGAACCCGTGGCCGATCTGGTGCGCATTCTGCCCTGGGCCCGGGCAGGGACGCTTCTCTTCGGGTGGCTGCTCCTCAGTGCACGGACAGCAGATCCTGGTACGCTCGCGTGACGCCCCGCGATTTTCGTCTCTGCGCACACGGGACCCGGTCAAACGGTGAGGGGGTGGGAGGGGGGAGGGGATGGGAAATGTTTCAGTCGTGATCTGCTGCGCCAACGTTGCGGACACACTGGAGGCGGCGTGCCGGTCCGTGTCCTGGGCCGACGAGTTGGTCGTGGTGGACTCCGGGTCTAGCGACGCCACTGCCGACATCGCCAGGCGGTTCGCGACCCGGTATGTGCTGGAGCCATGGCGCGGGTACACGGAGCAGAAGCGGTTCGGGACCAGCCTGTGCCGCCACGAGTGGATCCTGGTGCTGGACGGGGACGAGGAATGTTCACCCGAGCTGGCGAGGGAAATCTCCCGACTCACAGCGGAGAGCCTGGAGGCGCACGACGTCTTCCTCATGCGGCGGCGCAATTATCAGATGGGGCGGTACGTGCGGGCCTGGAGTCCGGACTGGCAGAGCCGTTTGATTCATCGGGAGCGCTGTCGGTGGGCGGATGAGGCACTGGACGACCGGCGTCTGCCGTCGCACCCGTCCCGCGTGGCCAGGCTGCGGGGTTGGCTCGCACACAAGCGGTGCAGCCAGGCCGGTTTCGCCGATTACTTCGACGGCAAGCTTGCCGACGCCCGGCTCCGGCTGATCGCAGAGCAGATGTACGCGCGGGGAAGGGGCTGCGGTTGGCTGGATCTGCTGGTCCGGCCGGCCCTCGCTTTCGTGAAATTCTATTTTCTCAAGTTCGGATTCCTGGACGGACTGTTTGGCCTTCTGATCGCCCAGAAGGCTGCCATGGCCGTGCAACTCAAGTACGCGGCCCTGTGGGCAATGCAGAAGGGCCGCCTCAAGCCGGCCGATGATCCGACGGTCCGCTGAGGAATGCTTCTGCGTGGGTATCCTTCCGGAACCCCCGCTTTTCCGATCTGGAGTGTGGCGAGACATGATCACCATGATCGGGCGGAAGCGGAGGCCATGAATCGCGCCAGCAGGATTGAACTGGGACTGGAGTGGGTTTGGTTCCTGGCCTGGGGCCTGGCGTCCTCGGTGTGGTGTATTACGGCGGCCGGCCAGCTCGGCGCCACTTTTGACGAACCATTCTATCTCGCTCGCGGCCTCGAAGCCTGGCGGACAGGAAGCTATGCCGGCCTCTTGAAAAAGGGGACCATGCCCCTGCCGATCGATGTCACGACACTTCCGGTATATCTGTGGGAGCGTTGGCACGGTATCCAGTTCGATCCACTGTCTGATCTGGAGCGCATACTCCCGTGGGCCCGCGCAGGCACTCTGCTCTTCTGGTGGCTGTTGCTCGCCTATGGATGGCGGGCCGGGCGGCACCTCGCCGGTCCTTGGGGCGGACGGCTGGCGGTGGCCCTGCTCGCCAGCGAACCCAGCCTGCTGGCCCACGCGAGCCTGGCCACCACGGACATCGCTGTCACCGCCTGCCTGCTCGCGTTGGTCTATCATTTCCGCACGGGGCGTGAGGCCGGGTGGGTTCGCCGCCTGGCCCTTCCCACCTTCTGGTTCGCCGCTTCGGTCCTGGCGAAGGCCTCCGCCCTGGTCTACGGGCCACTCTGCCTCTTGGCGGTTGAAGTCGAGCGACTCGCCCGCGCCGGGGCCTTCAAATATGACCCGCCTTCACCGGGCAGATGGGCGTGGTTTCAACACGCCCGTGAACGACTTCGACCGTTTCGACGCGACCTCCTCCGGATAGCTACCTGCGGGTTGATACTTGTAGTTGTCTACTGCGGCAGCGACTGGAGCCAGGAACGATCGTTTGTGGTTTGGGCCCACAGCCTCCCTGAGGGAACGATACGCCAAACCATGATCTGGCTCTCGGAGACCCTACGGATCTTCAGCAACGCAGGCGAGGGCCTGGTACAGCAAATCAAGCACAATATTCGAGGCCACGGAGTGTATCTGCTCGGACAAATCCATCGGCGAGCCTTGTGGTACTACTTTCCGGTGGCGCTCACAATCAAGCTGAGCCTCCCCCTGCAGCTCCTTCCTCTGACGCTCTTGGCTGTCCGGCCGCGCGCGCTGCTCAACTGGGCCAGCGTGGCGGCGAGTGCCCTCCTCGTGTTCAGCCTGGCATCCCGGGTGCAGATCGGCATCCGCCTTGTCTTGCCCTTGGTGGCGCTGGCCGCGGTTGGCCTGGCAGCCGCCACTGCCCGGGCCACAGCCGAGCTTGCCCCGGGTTGGAGGAAGCGCCTCCTGGCCGCAGGCGTAAGCGCGGGCGTGGTCTGGACGGCATCGGCCGCATTGACTGTCTGGCCCCATGCGCTGTCCTACACCAATGAGCTCTGGGGCGGCACGGAAAAGGGGTACTTGCTCCTGAGCGATTCGAACTACGATTGGGGTCAAGGCGTGAAGGAGCTGGCACGGTGGCACCGGCAGCACGGCCTGGTCCCCATGGACGTGTGGTACTTCGGCACCGATCCGGCGCTGAGTCGCCTGCCAGTCCGCAACCTGCTGCTGCAGGCCATCCCGATCAACGGACCGGAGGACATTGTGGCGCAAGTGCGCGGACGCTACCTGGCGGTGAGTACCACGCTCCTCTACGGTGCCTACATCCCGGAGACTCGCCGTCACCACTTCGCATTCCTTCGCGCGCGTCCGCCTGCCGCGCGGACCACGACCTTTCTCATCTATGACTTCACCCAGGAACCGGAGCCGAGCCCGGCAGGTGTGAGGAGGCCGGGAAACTGATCTCCCGAGCCCGGACATCGCCCAACCTTGGAGGAAGCAGGCCCGTTCCACGACAGGCGGAAAATGAACCCGAGCGTTTCGCGCATGGTATCTCTATTCGGTGTGGCCACCCTTCTCACGCTGCTCAACCGTGTCAAGCCATTGTATATTGATGCTGCTGCCTATTACCGCTATGCCGCCCAGATTGCCGAACACCCCCTTGATCCCTACGGCTTCGAAGTGTACTGGTCGCAACGGCCGCAGCCGGCTATGGAGGTCCTGGTGCCACCGCTTTTGCCCTAATCCCGGCGCTGGCGCTGAGCCTCCTGGCGCTGGCGCTGTTCCTGCGGGCTGGCCGCCCTGGAAGTCCGCCGTCGCGTTCTTGTCCTGGCAGCCGGGGTTGTGGTGATCGGGTATGCCCTACTGTCCATCCATGGGTGGTCATCGGTGGCACGATGCTGGGATAGGTCTATTCCGGGGTGGACCTCCTGGAGGCCGTGGCCGACAAGGAGGCCGTGAATCGCGCCGCTCAGTACATTCGGGAACGGGACCCGCACGCGACGATCTGGTACGTCGGCTTTTGGGGGTTCCAGTTCTATGCCGATCGAGCACGGATGAAGCCGGTCATTCCCGGCGTCTCCCGGCTTCGTCGAGGCGACTGGCTCATCGTTCCAGGTGATCGTGTCCTGCAGCAAAAGATCCGGAGTGATTCCACTCGGGCGCAGTTGGTCAACTCGCTGAGGGTGGAGGACGTCGTCCCCCTCTCCACCAAGCTGCGCTATTACGGCGGCAAGACTCCAATGGAACACCTCAGCGGCCCCCGTGCCTCGGTCAGGATGTATCTTTTGACCGCGAACTTCGCTCCAGCCACGGAAAAGTTGGTACCCGAGGGACCGGGGAGCTACTGACCGATTGGCTCCTGGGCCGAGGAGAGGATATGATCGGTTCCGGGATTTTGGATCAGGGCCAGGAGAACCGCCTGGCCGCCTGTCTTGTCCTGAGTGCGGCGTTTGCCGTCGCGGTCATCAGCGCCCGAAGCTACGCCGCGAGTTGGAACGACGGAAGCCGTCTGGCCGCGGTGGAAAGCCTGGTGGATCGCCACACCCTGGTAATCGACGATTCCATTTTTGTGCGGGTCCCCCCTCGCCACGACCCCGCCGCGCCCATGCCATATCCAGAGGACGAGCCCAACCTTCTGGTGCACGGCACCCGCGACAAGCTTCTCATCCGTGGACACTTCTATTCGGACAAATCGCCAGTGCCCGCCTTGCTGATGGCGGGCCTGTACCAGGCCTTGCAGTGGGGAACCGGACTGAGGGCCCGGGAGCGTCCGGACCGCTTCTGTTACTGGATGACGCTCGGGTCCGCTGGCCTGGCGTACGTGGTTGCGGTGTGGTCGATCTTTCAACTCGGCCAGCCCTTGCGACTGCCGCTCTCCTTGCGCACGGCCCTGACGGCCAGTTTCGGCCTGGCGACCGTCGCGCTGACGTATACCCGTCACGTCAATAACCACATCCTCCTGCTGGGAGTCGCTGCGGCGCTCGTTCTCGGTTTGGCCCGTTTGGCCGAGGCAACCCGCGCTGGGCAAAAGCCCCGGCTGCGACTGCTCGGGCTGGGGATGCTGGCAGGCCTGGGATACACCATCGACCTGGGAGCCGGCCCAGTCCTGCTGGTGTGCACGCTGGCGATGGTCGCCTACCGGTGCAAAGGATTGAGGCCTGTCATGGTGTTCGTGCTGGCGGCGCTGCCCTGGCTGGCAGTGCACCACGCTATCAACTACGCGGTCGGCGGCACGTTCAGGCCGGCCAGCGCCCTTCCGGAGTATCTGCAGTGGCCTGGCTCCCCCTTCACCTCGCAGAACATGACGGGGATCTGGAACCACCGGAATGTCTGGCACTTTCTGGTGTACGCGGCCGCGCTGCTGTTCGGCAAGCGAGGATTCTTCGGCCACAGCCTGCCTTCATTCCTGATGCTGCCGGGTATCGTCGCCTTGCTGCGGCGACGCACGCCCGAGCTGCCCGAGATCCTCTGGGCCGTGTCCTGGTGCTCCGGGACATGGTTGCTTTACGCCACGATGTCCACCAACTACTCCGGTGTGGCGGCTTCCGTTCGCTGGTTTGTGCCCCTGCTGGCCCCGGCCTACTATCTGTTGGCCGTGTTCCTGCGCGAGCATCCGGGGTATCGGAAGGACTTCCTGGTCCTCAGCGGGTGGGGGATTCTCGTGGCCGGCCTCATGTGGTGGAAGGGCCCGTGGATGAAACGAATGGTCCCGCTGTTCTGGCCCCTCCAGGCAGCCGCGCTGCTGAGTTGGATCGCGTGTTGGGTCAGGAGAAGACGGGAGGAACGCGCCGCAGGAGAGGCACAGGCCAGGGAATCAGTCGGGTCCGAGGATCCCATCTGATGCGCGACAGCCAGCGCGTCGCTCGGGCGTTCCCCACCTCCTCCAAGGCGCCCTGCCCTTATTCGACCGTTATAGACGATCGGAATCTCGGTGATGATCCGCGCATATCCATTGGCGAACGAGCTCAGCAGGACCCGGCTCATCTCCCACTCAATGACCCTGACCCCACTTGCAGAACCCAGGAATACCTTCCCTTCAGCGCTGGGCGGAACCCCTCGATGGCCGCACTGGCATACCCAAGTTTCCCAGCCCGATGGATCACCGAGATCCGGGGGGAAGCCTCCGCCAGCTCATCCGCCAGCTTGCCTTGCCCACTGCCCCGATGGTATCCTCACGCCGCTGGGGCGGCAGTGCCGTGGCCGTGTGAGTGGAATGGATCTTGCTTGATGTGTGCCTGATGCGAAACCTTTTTCCCGGCAGGCGAGGGGATGTGTTCCAACGGCGCGCCCGGTCCTGAGGCGGAGAGGTTCTCATGCTGACCCGGTTCCACCTCCGGCCCTGGGCAAGGCGGTGCGTTATCGCGGCGTGCGTGGCCGTCATCGCCGTCCAATGGGTCGTGATCATGCATCGTCGCGCGAAGGGCATCGGTGATTTCGATGTGTCGCGCGAGTTCGGGCGGAGGTTCCTGGCCCGCGAGTACCTGTATGCCGGAGGGACGCACTACCCGTACATGCCGAGCGCCGCCATGTATTTTGCACCGCTGGCCATGGTCAATCCGACTCTCGGCCTCGCGCTGCGCTACGCGGTGGCCGTGGGGTGCCTCTGGCTGACGTTCCATCTGCTCTGGAGCATGGTGCGGGATCGGGCCAAGGGGGGCTCGTCGCGTGGGTTTGAGATCGCCACCATCACCACGCTGCTGGCGTCCCACTATATTGTCCGGGACCTCGATGACGGTGGTCCTCACCTCATCCTTCTGGCGGTCCTGGTCGGAGGCATCCAGTGTGTGTGGCGAGGGCGCGACGGGTTGGGGGCGATGTGGTTCGGGCTGGCGACCGCCCTGAAGGCCCCGGCCGGGTTGTTTCTGCCGTTCTTCCTCTGGAAGCGGCAGTGGCGATTGGCGGCCTGGACCGCGGCGGCCACGGCGTGCTGGATCCTCCTCCCGGTCGTCTGGATGGGACCCACGAGCTGGTGGAACCACCAGCGGGAATGGAGCCGGGTGGCCCTCGGGTCGGCCCTTGGCGACTCGGCGCCGGTTGCCGACCTGAGCGAGCGGCGAGTCCAGAATCAAGCCCTCAGGCCGGCAGTGATGCGATTCCTGGTGACATACCCCGATGGACATCCCCTCCGGCTCTCGCACCCCGCGTATGTGTCGGTCCTGGACCTGAGCCCGGTGACGTCCGGCCGGTTGGCGACCGGAGCCGTGCTGGGACTGGTGGCCATCTGCGCCTGGTACGGACGGCAGCGGTATGACGGACCGGCCGACCCGAGGTTCCTCCTGGAGTGCAGCGCCGTCTTGATCCTGGCGCTGCTCCTGGCACCGGTGGCCTGGCTCCAGCATCTCGTCCAGATCGTGCCGGCCTTGTACGTAACCGTCGCCGAGCGCCAGACCAACAGGAAGCTTGGCCGGCCCGCGACGACGGCCATGTGGGGCTACATGGTGCTCGCCGTTGTCCTGAATCGGGAGATGCTCGGACGAGACGTCTACCTCCTCCTGCTCAGCTATCACATCCACACCATAGCGCTGTTGCTGGTTCTGGGAGTCCTCCTCCTGCGCCGTCCCACCGTGGGCTGATCAGAGGCGCCGCGCCCGGTGACGGCTGACGCCGGACGAACTTCCGCCCCGCCACACCGCCCCCGCGCTCCGTCCCCTGCGTCACCGCGACTCGGGCGGCTGATCCACAGGGTCCCCCTTCCTCAGGCTCGGAACCGTCATGCCCCTGTGGGGATGAGACCTCCGGCTGGGACCTCCGGCCCCTTGCCTCACCTGGTGGCTCGGTGGTATCCTGGCTCGCTCCCCGTGAGTTCTCCTCAACACACAGCCGGTGTTTACCCGTCGGAGGCAGGGGGTCTCCCCGTGCCCAGTCGGTGAGGGGTAGAGAGGATGGATGCCCTGCAGGCCGCGAGGCGAGTGCTGGGAATCGAGGCGGAGGCGGTCCGGGCCTTGATCCCGAGGCTGGACGGGCGATTCGTCCAATCGGTGGAGATGCTCCAGGCTTGCCGGGGACGGGTGGTCCTGACCGGGATGGGGAAGTCCGGCTTCATCGCCAAGAAGATCGCGGCAACCTTGGCCAGCACGGGGACGCCGGCGCTGTTCCTCCATCCGGCCGAGGGCGTGCACGGCGATCTGGGCATGGTGGTGCGAGGCGATGTGGTGGTGGCCGTCTCGAACAGCGGGGAGACGGAGGAGATCGTGGAGTTGCTTCCCGCCTTCAAACGGCTGGGTGTCGGCCTGATCGCCCTGGCCGGGAATCCGCTGTCCACCCTGGCCCGGCAGAGTGATGTGGTCCTGGATGTCGGGGTGGCGGAGGAGGCCTGCCCCATGAGCCTCGCGCCGACGGCCAGCACGACCGCCGCATTGGCCATGGGCGATGCCCTGGCCGTGGCCCTCTGGGAACGGCGGGGGATCCGGCCGGAGGACTTCGCCCTCATCCATCCCGGGGGGACCCTGGGCCGGAAGCTCCTCCTGAAGGTGGAGGACCTGATGCACCGGGGAGAAGAGGTCCCCTGGGTGGCCCAGGATCTCACCATGCGCGAGGCGATCCCCATCATCAGCGGGAAGCGGCTGGGGATGGCTGCCGTGACCGATGCCGAAGGGCGATTGGTCGGGATCGTCACGGATGGGGACCTACGCCGAGCCCTGCAGCGATGGTCGGACCTCCTGGAGCGTCCGGTCCACGCCGTCATGACCCGCGGACCCAAGTGCATCGGGAGAGACGAGCTGGCGGCCAAGGCGGTTCAAGTGATGGGAGAGCACGCCATCACCTCGCTCCTGATCGTGGACGCCGCGGGGCGTCCTGAAGGGGTCATCCACCTGCACGACCTGCTCCGGGCCGGGGTGGTCTGACGACAGAGCCGTGAGGAAATCCGCATTCCACATTCCGCAATCCGCAATCCGAAATCCCAAAAGTCGGATTCCGGCCGCGGTGGTCCGCCGGGCGAAGGCGATCAGGATGCTCGTGCTGGATGTGGATGGCATCCTGACCGACGGTCGCGTGCTCTACGGTCCGGGCGGACAGGAATTCACCGCCTTTCACATCCTGGACGGGCACGGCATCAAGCTCGCCATTCGCTCTGGCCTCATCCCGGCCATCATCACCGGGCGTGCGTCCGAGGCGGTGGCTTGGCGCGCCAGGGAGTTGGGCATCCCGGAGATCCACCAGAAGGCCCTGGACAAGCTCTCCGTGTTCGAGGACCTGCTGGCGAGACGGGGCCTGGCGGCATCGCAGGTGGCCTGCATGGGGGATGACCTGTTGGACCTGCCCCTGCTGCGGCGAGCCGGTCTGGCCATCACGGTGCCTGATGCCGTGGAGGAGGTCCGGGCCGCCGCGCACTACGTCAGCCACCGGCCGGGTGGACAGGGCGCCGTCCGGGAGGCCATCGAACTCCTGCTGAAGGCCCAGGGCCACTGGCCGACCCTGTTGGAGCGCTACCAACGATGAGCCAAGTGTTTCGCGGTATCGGCGTCTCGCCGGGGATCGCCGTGGGGAAGGCCCTGGTCATCGAGGTGCGGCGCCCGCGGGTCAAGCGCGAGCCGGTCGACCCGGCCCAGGTCCCCTTCGAGCTGTCGCGCCTACAGCGGGGATTGGAGATCTCCCGGCGTCAGGTCCTGGAGATCCAGGAGCGTGTCGCCAAGGAGGTCGGGCCCCAGTACGCCAGGATCTTCGACGCACACCTCCTGATCCTGGAAGACCGCTGGCTGGTTGAGCAGGCCGGCGCCATCATCCAGGGCCAGCGGGTGAATGCGGAGTACGCCGTGCAGGAGGTGCTGGAACCGGTCCGGCAGGCCCTGTCCCGCGTTGAGGACGGCTATCTCCGGGAGCGACGGACGGACCTTGACGACGTCGGCGACCGGCTGCTGCGCAATCTCTTGGGCCAGCGGGAGAGCTTCCACATGGAGGGGATGCGCGGGGAGGCCGTCCTCTTCGCCCACGACCTCTCGCCGTCGGACACGGCCCAGCTCCAGCGGGACGCCGTGGTGGGGCTCGTGACGGAGACGGGCGGCCGCACCTCCCACAGCGCCATCATGGCCCGGTCGCTGGAGCTCCCGGCGGTGGTGGGGGTGGAGGAGGTCTGCGCCCATGCGCGGGATCACGAGACGGTGATTCTGGACGGCACCGAGGGCCTGGTGATCCTGGCCCCGGACCGGGAGACCCTGACCCGCTACCATGCGCGCAAGCAGCAGCTCGAATACGTGGGGCGCGCCCTGCACAAGCTGGGCGGGCTGCCGGCCGAGACGCAAGACGGGTACCGGGTGCGGGTCACCGCCAACATCGAATTTCCCGCCGAACTGCCGGCCGTCCGAGCCCACGGGGCGGAGGGCGTCGGCCTGTACCGGACGGAGTTTCTCTACCTGAACCGGCCCGAGCTGCCCACCGAGGAGGAGCACTTCGCCGTGTACCGCGCGGTGGCGGCCGAAATGCATCCCCGCCCCACCGTCATCCGGACGCTGGACTTCGGCGGGGACAAGCTGGCCTCGGCCATCCAGTTGGCGGCGGAGGAGAACCCGTCGCTCGGCCTGCGGGCCATCCGCCTGTGCCTCCACCGGCCGGACATGTTCCGGACCCAGCTCCGGGCCATCCTGCGGGCCAGCGCCTTCGGCACCCTCCGCATCATGTACCCGATGATCTCGGGCGTGGCCGAGCTCCGAGCCGCCAATGTTATCCTGGAAGGCGTGAAGGCCGAGTTGCGGTGTCAGGGGATCGCCTTCGACCCCGAGATCCAGGTGGGCGCCATGATCGAGATCCCCTCGGCGGCCGTGACGGCCGACCTCCTGGCGCGGGAGGTGGACTTTTTCAGCGTGGGCACCAACGACCTGATCCAGTATGCCCTGGCCATCGACCGGATCAACGAGCAGGTCGCCTACCTGTACGAGCCGCTGCACCCGGCCGTCCTGCGCATGCTCCGCGGCGTGGTCAGCGCGGCCCATAACGAGGGAATCTGGATCTCCATGTGCGGGGAGATGGCCAGCGACCCGCTGCATGGCCTGCTGCTGCTGGGGCTGGGTTTTGATGAGCTGTCCATGACGCCGGGTGCCATCCCCCTGATGAAGCGGATCATCCGGTCCGTCACCTACGGGCAGGCGGCCGAGGTGGCCCAGTGCCTCTTCGGCTGTGCCACCGCCCAAGAGGTGGAGCGGCTGCTCCTGCAGGAGATGCGCGCCCGCTTTCCCGAGTACTTCGCCGGCGACGGGTGGACCGGCGCCGAGGGACGGCCGGGTTTTCCTTGACATTCGTCCGCCCTGTGTTACAGTCTCGCCGCTTTTTCGCAGCGACGTTGGACCGCAACCTCTGAGGGGAGCCTCTAGACGGGAGGATGCAAACGTGCCATCCAGACAATACCTGTTCACATCGGAGTCGGTCACCGAGGGCCACCCCGACAAGATCGCCGATCAGATCTCGGACGCCGTTCTGGACGCCGTGTTCAGCCAGGACCCCTATGGCCGGGTGGCCTGCGAAACGCTGGTGACCACCGGGCTGGCCTTCATCGCGGGCGAGATCACCACCCGCTGCTATGTGGACATCCCCAAGGTGGCGCGGGAAGTCATCCGGGACGTCGGCTACACCCGGGCCAAGTACGGCTTCGATTTCGAGACCTGCGCGGTGATCACCGCCATCCAGGAGCAGTCCGCGGACATCGCCCTGGGGGTGGACATCCAGGGGGCCGGCGACCAGGGCCTGATGTTCGGCTACGCCACCACGGAGACGGCCGAGCTGATGCCCATGCCCATCATGCTGGCCCACAAGCTGGTCATGCGCCTGACCGAGGTGCGGCGCAAGGAAATCCTGGACTACCTCCGGCCCGATGGGAAGTCGCAGGTCACCGTGGAGTACACGGACGGGAAGCCCACCCGCGTGGACACGGTCGTCGTCTCGACCCAGCACAGCCCCGAGGTCAGTCTGAAGCAGATCCGCGAGGACATCATCGAGACGGTCATCCTCCCGGTCCTTCCCCGCGAGCTCCTGGATCCCGAGCGGATCACCTACCACATCAATCCCACCGGGCGCTTCGTCATCGGCGGCCCCCACGGCGACACGGGGCTTACGGGACGCAAGATCATTGTGGATACCTACGGCGGGGTGGGGAGCCACGGGGGCGGCTGCTACTCCGGCAAGGACCCGACCAAGGTGGACCGCTCCGCCTCCTACATGGCCCGCTACATCGCCAAGAATCTGGTGGCCGCCGGCCTGTGCGACAAGTGTGAGGTCCAGTTGGCCTACGCCATCGGCGTGGCGGATCCCGTCTCGGTCATGGTGGACAGCAAGCAGACGGGTCGCGTCCCGGACGAGGTCATGCAGGATCTGGTGCGCCGCCACTTTGAGCTGACCCCGGCCGGCATCATCAAGAGCCTGGACTTGCGCCGGCCCATCTATCGGAAGACGGCGGCCTACGGGCACTTCGGCCGGACCGACCCGGATTTCACCTGGGAGCGCACGGACCGGGCCGACTTCCTGAAGAAGGAGGCGGGACGGCTGGGGGCCTGAAGAGCGGGGGCCCATACTTGGAATGTCGAATATCGAACACGGAATACCTGCCCGCGCCACGGCAGGCGGGTCGAATGATGAAGGGTGCGGCGAGGGGACTCCGGGAACGGATAGCCTTCGAAATTCTCCATTCGTAATTCGAGATTCGATATTTGCCGACGGGTGATCCTGGTTGGTTCCAGTTATGCCTGGGTAGGGATTGGACGACAGGGGTCGGGGGCCAGGGACCGGGGGGTCCGGCACCCGGGGTGGAGAGGCGGGGCCAGGGGCGGCAAGACGTCTCCTGGCCCTTCGTGTGAAGGGCTCAGGAGCGTAATGGAAAATGTAGAACTGACAACGGACAACGGGAATCGCCGGATCCCGGATGGCCGGTTTTGAATTGTCAGTTGTCGGTTTTTCAATGGAGATCGCCATGCACTATGACGTGAAAGATCTGGGCCTGGCGGAGAAGGGGCGGCGGCGGATCGAATGGGCGCGCAGCGCCATGCCGGTCCTTTGCCTCATCCAGGAGCGGTTCACCCGGGAACGGCCGCTCCAAGGCATCCGGGTCTCGGCGTGCCTGCACGTGACCTCCGAGACCGCCAACCTCATGCGGGCACTCCAGGCCGGCGGGGCGGAGATCCGCCTGTGCGCCAGCAACCCCCTCAGCACCCAGGACGACGTGGCCGCCTCGCTGGTGGAGACCTTCGGCATCCCCGTCTTCGCCATCAAGGGGGAGGACAAGGACACCTACTACCGCCACATCCACGCGGCCCTGGACCTCCGGCCGAACCTGACCATGGACGACGGTGCCGACACCATCGGGGTCATCCACAGCGAACGGACGGACCTGGCTGCGGAGGTCATGGCGGGCACCGAGGAGACCACCACCGGCGTGATCCGGCTCAAGAGCATGGAGAAGGCGGGAGTCTTGCGCTATCCCATCATCGCCGTGAACGACGCGGACACCAAGCACCTCTTCGACAACCGCTACGGCACGGGGCAGAGCACCGTGGATGGGATCCTCAGGGCCACCAACCTCCTCCTGGCGGGCAAGCGCTTCGTGGTGTGCGGCTACGGCTGGTGCGGGCGGGGCGTGGCCATGCGGGCGCGCGGCGCCGGGGCCAATGTCCTCGTCGTGGAGGCGGATCCCCTCAAGGCGCTGGAGGCCGTGATGGACGGCTATTCGGTGCTCCCCATGCTGGAAGCGGCCCGGCGGGGGGAGGTCTTCGTCACGGTCACGGGGAACATCCACATCATCCGGAAGGACCACTTCGAGGCCATGCCGGACGGCGCCGTGGTCTGCAACTCCGGCCACTTCAACGTGGAGATCGACATCCCGGCTTTGGAGGGGATGGCCGTGGACCACTCGCCCATCCGCGACCACGTGGAGGAGTACCGGCTGCGGGACGGGCGGCGGATCTACCTTTTGGGCGAGGGCCGTCTCATCAACCTGGCGGCGGCCGAGGGACACCCCGCCAGCGTCATGGACATGTCCTTCGCCAACCAGGCCCTGGGCTCGGAGTACGCCGTGAAGAACCGCGGCAAGCTGGAGAAGAAGGTGTACCGGGTCCCGCACGCCATCGACGCCGAAATCGCCCGGCTCAAGCTCGAATCCATGGGCGTGCGCATCGACGCCCTGACCGAGGAGCA
>JACQVO010000253.1 GCA_016209725.1 Candidatus Methylomirabilota bacterium
CATCCCCCAGAGAGCTGGGCTCCCGAGCTCCAGTCCTTCGAGGATCAACCGCCCAGTCTGGAATCCATGGCCCACCCCTCCGCGGAACAGCTTGGCCAGGGCGGACTTGCCTTGGGCCGCCAGCCGGGAGCCGAAGTTGGCAGGCGCCAGCATGATCAGCGAGCGAATCGGGCAGCGGGCCAGGTCTCCCTTGCAGTTGTCGTTGAGATAGTAGTGCAGCCAGTGTCGGACCACCGGCCCCCCCGTCGAGTGCACGATCACGTCCAGCGAGAACGGCGCGAGTTCCGGGATGGTCTTCGCCTCTTGCATCTCCTCCAGTCGCATGTGCAGGCCGGTTGCCAGATCGTCGAAGGTCACATGGTCTTCCATGGACTCGTAGTTCCCAAGGAAGACCTGCTGCGCCGGATACCCCTGACTCGCAAGCCAAGTCTTGAGGGGCACGAATGATTCGTAGTTGTCACTCCAACCGTGAACGATGAGGACTGGGTTGGGCATCGGTCATTCCTCCTGATCTCGTGTGGCCCCTGCCACGCACACCCGTGAAATCCAGCCCGGAACACGACGGACCGTGTCATCCGTGGGAAACCTCACCCAGCATGTCACCGGTGTTCTCTCGATTCGCCCTCCAGTCTCCCCCGTGTGAGCTTCGCATCCGGATCCTCGTCGACATGGATGAAACGCCTTTGGCCGTCACACGCCAGGCTACAGCAGCCGCTCAGCGACGAACCGATAGAACACCGGGTCCCGCCAGTAGGCCAAGTGTGCCGTTCCCCAGAGCAGGTAAGGGCGCGACAGTTGGTCCTGGGGAACAAGTACATAATGATCCAGGAACCCGCTCACCGGATCCATCCTCGCCCACACATTCAACCACCTGAATTGGTCACCGAGACTGGGATGGCTTGAGGCGTCCCCTTCTGGAGTTCCCGGAGGGCCAAAGGTCAGTGTATAGTTCCCGTACTTCCGGAACGATCTCCCGCGCCGGAAACCGTAGAGAAAGGAGAGAATCTGGGCTCGGATCGCCTGATCCTCGTCCACTTGCCGCCGGAAGAAATAGTAAATCTTGTCCAGCGGGGAGCCGAAGGTTACCAGACCTTGCAGCTTCGCGATTTGATCGCGGGTGAGCGCCGGCACTGGACCCGGCGCACTGCGCAGCGACCAGTGCTCGTCGAGGAGACGGTTGATCGTGTCGTAGGCGATTACACTTCCCAGCGAGTGTCCTGCAACGATGACCCGGTCGTAGTTCTCGTCGCTCGCCAGAAGCCGTCGCAAGGCCTCAGTAGACTCTTTGAGAATCTGGCTCCTCGCCTTATAGTGCTCCGCCTTCTCATCGGCTGTCACGTATACCGCAATGTCCCCGACGTAATCCACCAGGACCCTACGGAGATACAGGATGATTCCGAAGAGTAGCACCGTCTTGGCAAGTGGCCACGCCTTCCCCCGGAGAAAGTTCCAGGCAGAATCCCAAGAGTGGAGCCGCTCCCACAGGGTCCGCAGGAACTCGATCGGCCAGAAGGCTGCCGTAACAGCGAACGCGAGAAGCAAGAACACGAGGGTCCAGAACCCCGCCTGGAGGAACCAGGCGATCTCCGCTTCCCGCTGGATGAGGGTGCCCCGTTGAGAGCCGAGGCGCCAAGCCGTGCCAAGCATGAAGGACATCAGAACCACGGAAACCGTCGCAGCCAGCATGGACACTGTGAGTGGAATCCATCGAGGCTCCTTCTGCCAAGCGCTGAGGAGCGGGCTGAAGACCTGCTTCAGGTCAGGGAGGCTGGCAAGTGCGTACACCAGATATCCAACGACCAAGAGAACCGGAAGGTAGAGAAGGCAGATCCGTATGACCTCTCTGGCAAAAACAGCCCCCACCGTGGTCAGTTTCCCGCCGGAGACGGTCCACTCCTCGTGGAGGTTTTGACTCAGGTAGCGGAGGGGGGTGAGGACGGTGCGGATCAACCAATTGAGCACCACGCGATACGTAACCCGACCCTGGGTGTGCGGGGCCCAGTAGTACTCGTGGAGATGAAGCTCCTGGAGGCCCCGATCGGTCGCAGGCTTCTCGAACCGGAGGCGAAGAGCGACCTCTGTCCAGGTCCCGTGATTGTGCCGAACGGGCCGAATCTCGCGGACGGAGTTCGAGCCTCCCGCGCTCGAAAACTGGCCCCGGAAATGATCCACGAATCCTCGCCCAAAACTGTCGAGCGTCTCGTAGGGGTCTTGCTGCCCGATCCCGTGGATGACCAGGATGGCCGTCTTGCCCTCCTGCGGAGCGGCGTCGGGAGTGGTACTCTTTTCTGTGTCTTCCGTCATGGTATCGCCTCCTCACATTGGCGGGGACGAAGGAGCCGTCCCGTCCCGCCGCCGCCGGATCTACGGCCCCCCAACAGCCGGGACGACCCCCACCCGAATGGGAGTGAGGGCACGCTCATACTCCACTCCTGGGGCAATTCCTTGGCCCGGGCGATCCGCCGTCGCGCCAAGTACTCCCGGAAGGAGAGGCCCGGGGTGTCTCTGAACCGGCGGCAGAAGTGGTACTTGCTCATCCCGGTGGCCCGGGCGACGGCGGCCAGGCTGGCCTCGGGCAGGACCCGGAGAACCGCAGGGTCGCCCTTATTGCACGTACGGGTCGAGGCACCTTACTTCTCGCCCTGGCGGATGGTCAGGAGGGCCTTTATCCGCGCCGTCAGATCTTGGAAATCTATGGGCTTCCGGAGGTAGTCGCTGGCGCCGCCGCGCAGGGCCTGGATGGCGACATCCTCGGTGCCGAACCCCGTCATCAGGATATCCAGGGTCGAGGGAAAGGACCGCTTGATGGTCTGGAGGACCGACGTGCCCAGCAAATCGGGGAGCTGGTAATCGAGAAGGATGAGGTCGAAGCGGTGGGACGCCAGGGTTTCCAGCGCGGCCGTGGCCGTGGCCGCCGTCTGCACCTGGTACGGGGGGGAGAGCGCGGCCTCGAGAGCCTCGCGCACCCCGGCGTCATCGTCTATGACAAAGATGCTCGCCGACGCCATCATGATCCTCCGGGTTCCATGGAGGGGGCGTCTGTTGGGAGAATCCTATACTTATGTGTCTCCGGATTGCTCGACTCTTGTTGCTTTTCTTTCGGCTTCTGTTGCTTTTCTGGCGAGAGAAGCCAGGACACCCCCACCGCGCACCGGACCGTCGTTCCCAGCCCGCCTCCGGGACCCCCAGTGGCCTTCACTCAGCCGTCGGTATGGGATCGGGGGCTTGTAGGTACCACGTCACATCGGAAGGGCGCAAGGCAAAACAGATCCCCTCAAAGACCTCCCTCCAAGGCCAGCCGGGATTCCGCGTTGACTCCTCATCCCCCGATGTGCGAGTCTTCCCACCCGCCGGGGGAGCCAGTCGTCCCTCAATCGAGCACTCCCCTATTCACCCGAGGAGGTTCCCATGCTGATCGTCGTGCCCGATGACAGCCCGCCGGCCATGGCAGGCACGCCCGCCCTGGACCGATTGCGACGGGTCGGGGAGGTGCGGGTTTACGATTCGGATGCGACCGATCCGAACGTGCTGAGGGATCGGTTGCGCGATGCAGAAGTTGCCGTCAACATCCGGGGCCGGACCCGATTCACGGCGGACGTCCTGGGGGCCTGCCCGAAGCTTCGGCTCATCTCCATCTGGGGCACGGGGACAGACAACGTGGACCTGAAAGCCGCGGCGGCTCGCGGCGTCACCGTGACCAACACGCCCGGCGCCAACGCCGTCGCCGTCGCCGAACACACCGTGGCCCTGATGCTGGCGGTGGCAAAGCAGCTCGGCTCGGCGGACCAGGCGATCCGGCAGGGCGGCTGGCCGCGGAACCTGGTCCCCCAACTTCGCGGAAAACGTCTCGGCATCATTGGGACCGGGCTGATCGGGCGCGAGGTCGCGGCGATGGCCAGGGGCCTGGGCCTCGAGGCGGTAGCCTGGACGTTTCATCCGGATGCCGGCCTGGCGGCGAAAGTTGGCTTCCGGTACGTCGGTCTGGATGAGCTGCTGCAGACATCGCACATCCTCTCCCTACATCTGCGGGCGACCCCGGAGACGCATCACTTCTTGAGCCAAGACCGGCTGGCGCTCCTCCCGCCCGGCGCGATCCTGATCAACACCGCGCGGGGAAGTCTGGTGGACGAAGCCGCGCTGGTGGACTGCCTGCGGGCGAGGAAGATCGGCGGGGCCGGCCTGGACGTTTTCGAAACAGAACCGCTCCCGCCAGGACATCCCCTCACCACCCTCCCGAACGTCGTGCTCACTCCCCACGCCGGCGGCATGACCCCCGAGGTCATCCAGATCGGCCTGGCCATGGCCGTCGAGAACATCGAGAACTTCCTGAAGGGGACACTTACGCACCTGGTCACACCGCCCTGAAGCCAACGGCGTTGGGCAGATCTGCTGTTCGGCAGTCCGAGAAGCGCTCTAACGAGACCACAAGTGGGGACACCGGGACCCCCCATCACCTCTCGGAGAAATCCTTGACAGGTGTTCCAGTGCAATTCATACTGAGTGCAAACCTGGTATGAAGGAGGTATGAACATGGGTGTTGCGAAAGTTGCACTCAGTCTGCCTGCTTCCCTCCTTGCCCGGATCGACCGGCGCGCGAAGCAGGCCCGTGTATCCCGCAGTGCTCTTGTTCGCGAGGTCATGGAACGATCGCTTCGCCAGCCCCATGAGGATGAAATCCTACGGAAGGCGCGTCACCTCTATGCCGAGGTGGGTGAAGAGGATCGGGCCCTGTCCGAAGCCTTCCTCCCTCTGGCAGCCGAGACCCTGCCCCTCCAGGCCAAGAGAAGGAGACGCTAGATGGAGTTCCCGCGGAGGGGCGAGATTTACTTCATCGATTTCCCTGCAACCGGATCGGGGGAGATGGCGGGTCCGCATCCCGCCCTGGTCGTGCAGAATGATGTCGGCAATCAGGCGAGTCAGTTGACCATCGTTGCGGCCATCACCAGCAATCCTCGCGTGGCTCAGCTCCCGGTGGGCGTGAGCATTGCGCCCACGGAATCCGGCCTTCCACGCCCATCGGTCGTCCACCTGGGCCACCTCTACACTGTAGATAGGCGCCGCCTCGGACGACGCGCCGGCACCCTTCCGCAGGAAAAGCTGCGCCAGGTGAATCGCGCGATCGAGGTAAGCCTTGGGCTGAAGCCCTTTGCACTCTAGCTTCACCAGACACTAGCGAGAGCCCGGATACCTCCATGTGCGGAACGGCAGCCAATCAAACGCTCAACCGCATCCACCTGCGGATGTCCGGACCTGGGGGTATGCTGCGTCATCCTGCATCAAATTGCCAGGTTGCTTCAGAACCTACGTAGTATTACTCACGTGAAAGAGGAACACGAGGATAGACTCCCACAATATCGTCCCCTTCTTCCGAAAATGACAGCTAGGAAAAAGGGCTTCTCTTCGGTAGAAGCAGGGGTGCGAGTGACCCCCGTCAACCGCAACCCCAGCCGAAGGAGAAGCCCCATGCCTACCATCCGTCCCAATGCAATCCGTGTCAAGCGCTTTCGGGAACTGAAGGAGAGTCTCCGGACCAGCCGAGACCGGCTCCTGGTCGGAATCGACATCGCGAAGGCCCAGCACGTGGCCCAGGTGCGCCTGGCCCACACCCGCACCCTGGACAAACAGGTGACGATCCCCAACACCCAGGCCGGCTTCGACGCCTTCTGGGCCCACCTGGACCAGCGGCGGGCCGAGACCGGGGTGCGCGAGATCGTCTGCGCGGTGGAGCCCACGGGGACCTACCATGACGCCCTCGCCCGCTTCCTGGAGAGCCACGGGGCCGAGGTCGTCCTCGTCTCCAATACGGTGGCGCACTTCAACCGCCGCACCCTGGATGGGACCTGGGCGAAGAGTGACCCCAAGGACGCCCACAACCTGTGTGACCTCCTGGAGCGGGGGCACGCGCTCTTCTACTCGCTCCCCGACGAACGGACCGCCGCGCTCCGCCGCCTCGTGCGCCTGCTCCGCCAGGCCCGCGTGGAGCTGGGCGCGTGCAAGGCGCGCTTCCGCAACACGCTCCTCCCCGCGCTCGGGCCGGCGGGCGAGCCGCTGCCGCCCGCGCTCCTGGCGAGCCTCCCCGCGCCTCTCCGCCGCCTCTGCCCGGCGGCTGGGGAGACGCCGCGCCAGCCGGAGCCAACGGCACTGGGCCCCGGGGCGGCCCTGCCTCCGGGGCTGCGCTGCGAACTCACCGACCTCGTCGCGCGGCTCACGGCCGTCCAGGCCCGGATCGGCCAGCTCGAGGCGGCCCTGGGCCTGGTCGCGGACCCGCTCCCGGCCTACGCGTTGCTGCGGACGATCCCGGGCCTCGGGCCGACGCTGGGGGCGATCCTCCTCGCCGAGGTCGGGGACATCGCGTGGGACCACGAAGTTCTCTCAGCTCCGGAAGCTTGCGGGACTGGATATCATCTGGGTGGCGACGGGGAACTGGACGGGGACGGCGCGGATCTCGAAGTGCGGCCGGCCGCTCCTGCGCTGGGCCCTCTACCAAGCAGCCCTCGGCGCGTGCCGGAATCCAGGGTGGCGCGCCCGGCGCGAGGCGATGATCGCCAAGCGGAAAGGGGACCGGCACGCCTTCTTCAAGGCGACCGTCGAGTTGGCGGCGAAACTCCTGCGCCTCGTCTGGGGCGTCTGGCGGAGTGGACGACCCTATGACCCGCGCCGCGGGGCCCCACCCTCGGCTCAGGGGCAGGCGGAGATCGGGCAACCTAGAGGCCGCCAGGCTGATCGGATTTCGGCCAAGCCGGCCTTGGACCGGAAAAATGGGACACGCCGGAGGGTATGACGCGCGTCTGCCCGCGGTGAGGAGTCGGCGATAATCACCCGTTTCCCGGGGAGAGGCAGCGCGAGCTTCCTACGTGGAGGCCCCAGCGGGGACCTCGGGGGGGACCAAGGCGCGCCTCTCCTGCTTCCGCAGCCCGGACAAGGCCGGTTGAGCGCGTCGGGCAGCAACGACGCTGAATGCCACCACTACGATGGGGCCGGAGGCAATGCCGGGAGAGGCGCTCTCCGGGACGGGGATAGGCAACTATCGCAGGACGCAACCGCGTCACTCACAGGAGGGTTTTGTCTTGACACCGAAAAAACGGCCGGGTCCCCCATTTGGGAGGACTATGAGCAATGGCAAGAAGACGAGCGACAGAAACGCCCTTGATCTCGGTGACTGAGAGCAGCGGGAATGTCTTCGCCGACCTGGGGGTCGCCGAACCTGAAGAGGAGCTGACCAAAGCCCAGCTCGCCAGCCACATTCGCCACACCATCACGCGGCGGCGGCTGACCCAGCTCCAGGCGGCCAGCCTCATGGGACTCGACCAGCCGAAGGTCTCCGCCCTCATGAACGGCCGCCTTGCCGGCTTCTCAAGTCATCGGCTGATGCGCCTCCTGGCTGCCTTGGGTCAGGACGTGGAGATCGTCGTCAAGCCGCGCTCGCCCCGGCGCGTACGCGGCCAGATCCGCGTCGTCAAGGCAGCGTGAAACTGGGATGGAGTGAGATGCTTACCGGATGTACCGGGGCAGCTTCCCGCGGGTCAACTCGAGAAGCCTTGGATTCCGCGGGATGCCGCATTGATCCGGGGGTGGGGTGCGCTGAGGGATTAGCATGAGACGTGTCTCGGGTGGCCATGCAGATATATGACCTATAATGCAACGTCCCCTTCGGACGTCCCCTTCGGATGGGGAGCTGGAACGGTGGCGGGTGGATTCGGATTACGAGAAGTTCCCAAGTACGTCAAGTTGACAGATGGAGCGTCGAAGCGATGGGGCTTGCCGACCCAATCTGCCATTCTTGGCAACGACCTGCATCCGGCGAATTGGAGCAGCTATGATTCCTGGGGAGGATATCGATGCAAAGCGCGGTGTATCCGCCTGAGGTGAATGGACTGTTTCGGCGTGCCGTGGAATGCCGGGCTTGCTTCGAGGCGGGCTGGGTGACCCCCGCTGTCATCGACCTCCCTCAGCCCCCATATGTCGGCCCAGGATACTTCGCCAGTAATCGCCGGATCCTCATCATGCTCGTGAATCCCGGTAGTGGGCAAGACCGAAACGATGTTGGCCATAGACACTACCGGGAACTGCTCATTGCGTATCGAGCGGGCGAGATTGAGATCGATCCGATTCTCGAGTTTCGGCTGGGAGACTTCCCGAATTGGGGAACGCCCCGCGGGCGGTTCATGCGGTTCTTCATCGACGGACTCGGCCTTGACCTGCGAGAGATCACCGTGGCGAACATCGCCTGGTGTTCGGACAAGAACAACGCGCACCCTCGCAGCATGCTTGAGAAGTGTTTTGAGAAGCATGCCTCTGCCCTTCTTCGGATGCTCCGTCCTCACATTGTTTTGCTCTCTGGCTCGTCCATTCAGGAATTCCGGACCCGCATTGAGCGCGAGGTCCCCGAGGCAGTAGTGATTCCAACTCTCCACTTCGCTCATCGAGAGGGGCACGCGACTGAACAAGCCGAGTTAGCACGCATCCGTGCTTCCCTCCAACGGGGAAACACAGCAGAGTCGTTCTCCGATGAACGGGAGACCTCAGAAGCCCAAGGTCAGGTGACAATGCCTCGGTGCGAAGGAGGAAGAATGGGGAGCAGGAAGGGCTACCGGAACGTTCGAAGTCCATACAGAGAGGGGTGTAACGCGGCTGTGGCGTGGGGCCACGTCTTCCCACTGCTGGTCCAGCGTCAAACAGTGAGAACCAACGACTTCGCGAATGGGTTTCGACGCGTTCCCGATAACCCGGAGGCTGATCTGGGAAATCCGTGGGACCGAGCAAAGCAGTTCGTAAGCTATTTGGTGGGTTACGGTCTGATTCGGCGCGCTGGTACGGATTTGTGGGTTCGGGGTCCGGCTTGGGATGATCCCCGTTACAATTCGGAGGGTCTGTAGGGAGAGCAAGTCAGCAGAGAGAGAAGGGACGGCAATGAAGAGATGTAATGCGGGAGCAGGCCAAAAATGACAAGTTACGATCCAAAAAGGCACTCCCATGCCGCGAGTGCTTGACGCCCCCACGCCAGGGCTTGGTAGATCGCCAGCGGGAGGACGCCGACTATCGGGGCGAGGGGTTGGCCGGGGTGGCCGAGGCCCTCGACCAAGAGGTATGCGGTTCCGTCCCGGGTGCGACTGACGGCGTCGCGGAGGCGAGCTTGCCACCCTCGTCCAGCGGGTGGCGAAGACGCTGGGGGTGTCGCCCGACAGCGGTGCGGGGATCCCTCGGGCACGGCACGTGGTGCCCTATCTCTGGCTAGAGCACGTCGGGCGGCCGGGCCGTGATCTGGCGCGCGTGGGGTTGGAGCCGCGGGCATGCCCCGTGGGCCGTCCGGCAGGGGGCGGCCCTGGCTCCCGCGGGGCGGCACGAGATCGACAGGTGGTGCAGGCAAGAAATCCGACCTTTCGAGCAACGTCCCCTTTGACTCCCATAACAAGATTCAGCATTGTCGGGTGAAAGATGCCCTTGGACAGGATGAGAGTTGAACGTCCCAGGGGGTAGGCGAGCTTGAGATGCAGCAAATGCCGATTCCTGGCTAAGGGCCGGCGTCTTCCACTGTCGAAGGACCAGCGGACTGTGGCGGAATGACGCACCGCCGAACAATCACCGGCTTGGCTAGCAGGGACACCGCGACAACGTTACGAAAGCGGCAACGTCCCCGAGGCACGCATCCCCGCATCCCGGAGTGGCCTGATGAGCCTCATCCCTCCACAGTTCAAATTCTCCTGCGTTGCCCTCCGGAGTGCCTCTGTAGACGATCTTGGTGAGATGCCGGTCATCATAGCGAATGGTCTTTGGTCGGTAGCCGGGATTCCTTTTGAATTGCAGGACTCCTGGAAAGAGTGGATAGGCTCGCTCCAGTCGAAGGAGCTCCTCGGGGCCAACCTCTGCCTCTTTGCAGTAGCCCACTCCGCAAATCCTCAAGTGCTCGATTCGGAGAATGAAGCGCTGCGATCCACGCGATTGAGGAGATCTTCCGCCCCGTTGCTCGCCCGGAGGACGTCAACCCTGAACCAAAGTCCTTTCGCCGGCTACGACGTGGCTTTATGGCGCTGCTGCGTGGCTACGAGGAGGAATGGTGGGATACTCGCCTCCACCAGTTCGTGCGGTCCATTGAAGCTCTCTTGCTCTTGCCAGTTGGATCGAGTACCAAGAAGTTTGCCCATCGAAGCCAAACCTTCATCGGGGCCTCGGAGGCCTCCCGCCAACTTCTGACAGAAATGTATCAGCTTCGGTCGTGCGCCGAGCACATGAATGAGATGGAGAGTGTCCTTCAGGGGCGCGCGGAGCCACACCGGACCGCCTGGAAACGCAGCTTACAGTCGGAGCTTCTAGCCTCCGAGATTTACCTCCACCTGTTCCGCACGCCTGGCTTGCTGCAGCGTTTCAGGGATGACGATGCTATCGCGACTTTCTGGGAAGAGAAGGATGACGTCGTACGCGCGGCGTGGGGAAAGCCGCTGGACCTTATCGCGATAGTGGATGCTGCCTACCGGCCCATTTATGGATCGGAATCCTGAGGCATGACGAAGGCGCCGGACGCGAGTAATTCGCATCTCTACCTCGGGATCGACGTGCAGACCGGGCGTGGCTGTCCGTTCGCCGTCTTGGACGGTGCCGGGGAGCCTGTGGAAGCTGGCTGGGCCAGCGGCAATGCCCGGCAAGTGGCGTTCGCCCTGGACGGCCTGGCGCAGCAGTTCGTCGAGGCTCGAGGTGGACCCCAGTGGGGGACGAGTGGGGGACGTTCTTGACTAACTAAACCTACGCCGTTACCCGTGGCTGTAGACTTTTATCGATGGAGGGTGCGCATACGCCCAGCAAGCGAGCGCCTCGGTTTGGGCCCCCCGTGTCGAGAACCGACATCCGGATGGGCAGTGCTCTCACCCGTATTGGGGGACGCCCCATAGTTATGATAGTAATGCGGAGACGTAGCGCGGATATGAGGGTCATTTGGTGGGGAATCCGAGAAACGCCGGGATCGGCAGAGCGGGAGAACAGGACATGGCAGTCCTTGCCATATTCCTGCAAGACGGTACCTGACACCGTCACGGGCGGAGTCTCCGTTTTCCTTGGAGCCGGCTGCGAATGCTTCGGGAGCGGGCGTCCGAGCACGAATGATGGAGGAACCATTTGCGCTGGCGGATGCCCTTCTCAGCCCCGCC
>JACQVO010000254.1 GCA_016209725.1 Candidatus Methylomirabilota bacterium
ACCCGTCCGGAACCGCGGGGGCATCCCTCGAGTCCGGTGGGGGTAGGCTGCCGCGTCATTCCTGTTCGGTTCGACTCGTGATGCAAAGGGGGGCGCAATCATGGCAACGAAAGTGAAGCTCAGTCCGCCCAAGGACGGCAAGGCCATCACCCTGCGGGGCAAGAAGATGGTCGTGCCCGACACCCCCATCATCCCCTTCATCGAGGGGGATGGGACCGGGGTGGACATCTGGCCCGCCTCGCAGCGCGTCCTGGACGCGGCCGTGGCCAAGGTGTACGGTGGGGCCAAGCGGATCGCCTGGTTCGAGGTCTATGCGGGCGAGAAGGCCAACCGGGTGTACGAGAAGGAGATCTGGCTCCCCGACGACACCCTGAAGGTCTTCGAGAAGTACCGGGTGGCCATCAAGGGGCCGCTGACCACGCCGGTGGGCGGCGGGTTCCGATCGCTGAACGTGACGTTGCGGCAGGTCCTGGACCTGTACGTCTGCCTCCGGCCCGTGCGTTGGTTCAAGGGGGTGCCGTCCCCGGTGAAGCATCCGGAGCTGGTGGACATGGTGGTCTTCCGGGAGAACACGGAGGACATCTACGCCGGGATCGAATGGGAGGCGGGAACGCCCGAGGCCAAGAAGGTCATCGCGTTTCTGCAGAAGGAGATGCAGGTCAAGAAGATCCGCTTCCCCAAGACCTCCAGCATCGGGATCAAGCCGGTGTCGATCGAGGGCACCAAGCGGCTGGTGCGCGCTGCCATCCGCTACGCCCTGGAGCACAAACGCCGGAACGTCACGTTAGTCCACAAAGGCAACATCATGAAGTACACCGAGGGCGGCTTCCGCAAGTGGGGGTACGAACTGGTGAAGGAGGAGTTCAAGGACGTGGCGGTGGGCTGGGATGACTGCGGGGGGAACCCCGGCGGGAAGCTGCTCGTGAAGGACGTCATCTGCGACGCCTTCTTGCAGCAGATCCTGACCCGGCCGGCCGAGTACGACGTCATCGCCACCCTGAACCTGAACGGGGACTACGTCTCCGACGCTCTGGCGGCCGAGGTGGGGGGCATCGGCATCGCGCCGGGCGGCAACATCAACTACGACACCGGCCACGCCGTATTCGAGGCCACCCATGGCACCGCCCCCAAGTACGCCGGCCAGGACAAGGTGAACCCGGGGTCGGTGATCCTGTCAGGTGCCATGATGCTGGAGCACTTGGGCTGGGTCGAGGCGGCCAATAAGATCTATGAGGCGATGGCCGCCACGATCGGCGACAAGGTCGTGACCTACGATTTTGCCCGCCTGATGGAGGGGGCCCGGGAAGTGAAGTGTTCGGAGTTCGCCAGCGCCATCATCGAGCACATGTGAGGTTATCGGGGGAGGGGAGGGAAGGAGGCGGGACATGGCACGCAAGAAAATCGCCCTCATCGGCGCGGGTCAGCTGGGAGGCAACCTCGCGCTACTGGCGGCGGAGAAGGAGCTGGGGGACGTGGTCCTCTTCGACATCCCGGCGGTAGAGGGGATGGCGAAAGGCAAGGCCCTGGACATCGCCCAACTGCTTCCGGTGGACGGGTACGACGCCCGGCTCAGCGGCACGAGCTCCTACGACGATGTGGCCGCGGCCGACGTCTGCATCATCACCGCGGGGATCCCGCGCAAGCCGGGCATGAGCCGCGAGGACCTGCTGGACACCAACGTCAGGATCATCACGGACGTCGCCACCAACCTGAAGCGCACCTGCCCCCAGGCGTTCTGCATCGTAGTCTCCAATCCCCTGGACGCCATGGTCTACGCCTTCAAGAAGATCACCGGGTTCCCCAAGCAGAAGGTCGTGGGAATGGCGGGCGTGCTGGACTCGGCTCGCTTCCGCGCCTTCGTCGCCATGGACCTGAACGTCTCCGTGGAGGATGTCCAGGCCTTCGTCCTGGGCGGGCACGGGGACGACATGGTGCCCCTGGTCCGCTGCTGCAGCGTGGGCGGCATCCCGGTGACGGAGCTTGTGCCCAAGGACCGGATCGACGCCATCATGGAGCGGACGCGCAAGGCGGGTGGGGAGCTGGTGGCGCTCTATAAGACGGGGAGCGCCTACTATGCGCCGGCGGCCGCGGCCATCGCTATGGCCGAGTCCTACCTCCGCGACAAGAAGCGGGTCCTGCCGTGTGCCGCCTATCTTGAAGGGGAGTACGGGATCAACGGCTACTACTTCGGTGTCCCCGTGGTGATCGGGGCCGGAGGGGTGGAGCGCGTGCTGGAGGCCAAGCTGTCCGACGAGGAGCGGGCGCTCGTCCTCAAGAGTCTGGAGAGCGTGAGGAAGACGGCGACGGAAACGAAACTTTGACGACATGGGAGAAAGTGCCGACAGGGAATGCGACAGGGAAATCCGATTCGGAATGGCTGTCCCTGTCGACAATTCGCGAGAGGAGGCGGAATCGGGATGCGACACGTCTATCACGGTTTGACCCTGGGCCTGGCGCTCCTGGTGGCGCTGGTTGTCACGGGCTGCGGCCAGGAGATCAAGCGGGAAAACGAGCAGCTCAAGTCCCAGGCGGCCAGCCTGCAGAAAGAGAACGTCGATCTCAAGGGCCAAGTGACCAGCCTGAAGGCCGATGCGGAGGCCCTGAAGAAGCAGTTCGAGGATCTGACCAAGGAGAAGCAGGAGCTGGAGGAAAAGGTCAAGGCGGCAGAGGCCAAGGCTTCGGCCAAGCCGGGGGCCAAGCCGCCGCTCAAGCCCAGGAAATCCTCCTGAGAATACTGACGAAGGAGCATTGGTCCCCGGGGGGGTGGGCCCAAGGGCCCCAAGGGGAGCCTCTGGGCCGCCCGTACAGGTGAGGAACGAGCATGGCTACTCCAGGCGTCTCGCATTTCTATCTGCGCCGGTTGCATTCCTTGACCGGCATCTTCCCCATCGGGGTGTTCCTGGTGGAGCACTTCTTCGGGAATGCCTTCGCCACCCGGGGGCCCGAAGCCTACAACCGCTACGTGGAATTTCTCCTGGGCCTGCCCTACCTGCCCGCCCTGGAAATCGGACTGGTCTTCGGCCCCCTCCTGTTCCACGGGATCTACGGGCTCTTCATCAGCGCCGAAGGGGATGTCCTCCACCCGGCTCAGGGGTTGGGGGCGCGCTACCACAATACCGCCTACCTGCTCCAGCGGATCACCGGGATCATCCTGCTGGTATACATCGGCTATCACGTCTGGAACACGCGGGTGCAGGTCGTCTTTTTCGGGCAGCATGTGGATTACGCCTACATGGCCCGGTACCTCGCCCCGACCTACGAGAAGCTGGTCTACATCGTCGGCATCCTGTGCGCGTGTTACCACTTCGCCCACGGGCTCTTCAACTTTGCCTACAAGTGGGGTCTCACTGTCAGCGCCAAGGCGCAGCAGGCGATGACCTACGTCAGCCTGGCGATCTTTCTGGCGATGAGCGCCGTCGGCATTCACATCCTCTTCTCCTTCAAGTAGGGGGAATCGCATTATGATTGCGCGGCCGAAGACCATCGTGGTGGGGGGCGGCCTGGCCGGCCTGATGGCGGTCATCAAGATCGCCGAGGCCGGGGTCCCGTGCCAGGTCTTCTCCTTCGTTCCGGTCAAGCGGTCCCATTCGGTCTGCGCCCAGGGTGGGATCAACGCCTCGGTGGACACCAAGGGGGAAGGGGACAGCCCCCAGATCCATTTCTACGAGACCGTCAAGGGGGGCGACTTTTTGGCCAATCAGCCCTTGGCCAAGGGGATGTGCGAGACGGCCCCGGGGATCGTGTACCTGCTGGACCGCATGGGGGTACCATTCAACCGGACGCCCGAAGGACTGCTGGACTTCCGGGGCTTCGGCGGCACCCTGTATTCCCGGACCGCCTTCGCCGGGGCGACGACCGGGCAGCAACTCCTGTACGCCTTGGATGAGCAGGTGCGGCGCTACGAGGCCGAGGGGCTGGTCGAGAAGTTCGAGTACTGGGAGTTCCTGTCCGCCGTGAAGGACGGCGAGGGGGTGTGCCGGGGGATCGTGGCCCAGGACCTCCGGACCATGGAGATCCGGGTCTTCCCCGCGGATGCGGTGTGCATCGCCACCGGCGGACCGGGCGTGATTTTCGGGAAGAGCACGAACTCCATGGTCTGCACCGGATCGGCCGCCTCGGCGGTGTATCAGCAGGGAGCCATCTACGCCAACGGGGAGTTCATCCAGGTCCACCCCACGGCCATTCCCGGCGAGGACAAGCATCGCCTCATGAGCGAGTCGGCCCGCGCCGAGGGCGGGCGGATGTGGGTTCCGCGCGATGGGAAGCCCTGGTACTTCCTCGAGGAGAAGTATCCCAAGTACAAGAATCTGGTCCCCCGGGACATCGCCACCCGCGAGATCTACTACGTGTGCCGGGTGCTGAAGCTGGGAGTGGACGGCCAGGACGTCGTGTACCTGGACCTCAGCCACATTCCGGCGGAGACGCTCGACCGGAAGCTGGGCGGCATCCTGGAGATCTACGAGAAGTTCGCGGGGGACGATCCTCGCAAAATCCCCATGAGGGTCTTCCCGAGCGTCCACTACTCCATGGGCGGCCTCTGGATCGACTACGAGGCGGACGGGAGCGGCAATATCGCGGGGGGAAGCCCCCGGAACCACCAGACCAATATCCCGGGCCTCTTCGCCGCGGGCGAGGTGGACTACGAGTACCACGGGGCCAACCGCCTGGGGGCCAACTCGCTGCTCTCCTGCTTCTACGCGGGGATGCTGGCCGGCCCGGCCATGGTGAGCTACGCCAAGGGGCTGGAGAAATCCTGCGAGGCGGTCGAGGCCTCCGTCTTCGAAGCCGAGCGGAAGCGGCAGGAGGAGACCTTCGCCCGGATCTGCGCCCTGCAGGGGTCGGAGAATCCCTTCGTGCTGCACAAGGAGCTGGGCGAGGTCATGACGGACAACGTGACCGTGGTGCGCTACAACGACAAGCTCCAGGCCGCGGACAACGCCCTCCTCGCCTTCATGGACCGCTGGAAGCGGATCGACATCAACGACGCGGCGAAGTGGGCGAACCAGGCCGTCTCCTTCACCCGGCAGCTCTGGAACATGCTGGAGCTGGCCCGGGTCATCACTCTGGGGGCGCTCCGCCGGGACGAGAGTCGCGGCTCCCACTACAAGCCGGATTTCCCCGACCGGAACGATGCCCAGTGGCTCAAGACGACCCTGGCCACCTGGACACCCAGCGGACCGGAGCTCCGCTACGCCCCGGTGGACATCTCGCTCCTCAAACCCGAGGCGCGAAAGTACTAACCCCGTCCCTGGCACATGCCGCAGGAAGCGAGGGAAGGATGGCGACGAACACGATCGAGATGAAGATCAAGCGGCAGGACGGGCCGAACGCGCCCTCCCGCTGGGAGGAATTCAGCCTCCCCTACAAGCCGAAGATGAACGTGATCTCCGTCCTGATGGAGATCCAGCGGCATCCCTACACGAAGCAGGGCGTCAAGACCACTTCCCCGGTCTGGGACTGCAACTGCCTGGAGGAGGTCTGCGGCGCCTGTAGCATGATAATCAACGGCAGGGTCCGCCAGGCGTGCAGCGCCCTCATCGACCCCCTCCACCAACCCATCGTCCTGGAGCCCATGACCAAGTTCCCCCTGGTGCGGGATCTCGTGGTGGACCGCCGGCGGATGTTCGAGGCTCTGAAGCGAGTCCACGCCTGGATCCCCATTGACGGGACGTACAACCTGGGGCCCGGGCCGCGGGTGGATCCCACCGTGCAGGGCGATGCCTACAGCCTGGCCCGCTGCATGACCTGTGGCTGCTGCCTGGAGGTGTGCCCGCAGGTCACCCCCACGTCGAAGTTCATCGGCGCCGCCGCGATCGCCCAGGTCCGGCTGTTCAACATGCACCCCACCGGCAAGATGCACGCGCGCGAACGGCTGGAGGCCCTGATGGACGAGGGTGGCTTGGTGGACTGCGGGAACGCCCAAAACTGTGTCCATGCCTGCCCCAAGGAGATCCCCCTGACCGAGTCCATCGCCGCCATGGGCCGCCAGACGACCGTCCATGTGCTGAAGCGGCTGTTCGGCGGCTGATCGTTCCCGAACGCTCCGGGCGAGGGAGTGGGACGTCCGGGCTCCTCCTGACGTCTCGTGCCCGGAGCCTGTGCCTGTCGGAGGGCGAATGAAGATTCACGAGTATCAGGCGAAGATGGTCCTCACCGAATTCGGTGTGCCGGTTCCCCGCGGCCGGGTGGCCGACACCGCTCCCCTGGCCGGGGCGATCGCCCAGGAGTTGGGTGGCACCGTGGTGGTCAAGGCGCAGATTCATGCCGGCGGCCGCGGCAAAGGAGGGGGCGTCAAGCTGGCGAAGTCGCCGCAGGAGGCGGAGCAGGTTGCCTCCCAGATCCTGGGGATGATGCTCAAGACGCACCAGACCGGGCCCGAAGGTCAGCAGGTCAAGCGGGTCTTGGTGGAAGAGGGGATGAACATCCGGCAGGAGTTGTATCTGGGGATCGTCATTGATCGCAAGGTCGGCCTGCCGGTCATCATGGCCTCCAGCGCGGGGGGGATGGAGATCGAGGAGGTCGCCCGGACCCGCCCGGAGGCCATCGTGAAGGTCCACGTGGACCCGGCCACAGGCGTCACGGGCTTCCACACCCGGAAGCTCTCGTTCGGCCTGGGCCTCGATGGCGACCTGCTCAAGGGGGCGGCGGACTTTGTGACCCGCCTCTGGCGGGCCTTCGGGACCAAGGACTGCTCCCTGGCCGAGATCAATCCGCTGGTGATCACCGCGGACGGCCGCCTGCTGGCCCTGGACGCCAAGATGAACTTCGACGACAATGCCCTCTACCGGCATCCGGAGATTCAGACCCTCCGCGATCTGGACGAGGAATCGCCGCTGGAGGTCGAGGCCTCCAGGTTCAACCTGAACTACATCAAGCTGGACGGCAACGTGGGCTGCATGGTCAACGGGGCCGGATTGGCCATGGCGACCATGGACATCATCAAACTGGCCGGTGGCGAGCCGGCCAACTTCCTGGACGTGGGGGGCGGCGCCAGCGCGGAGCAGATCGAGAACGCCTTCCGGATCCTGATCTCCGACGCGAACGTCCGGGCCGTATTCATCAACATCTTCGGAGGGATCCTGCGCTGCGATCGGCTGGCGGAGGGGGTCATCAAAGCGGTCAAGACCCTCGGCGTGAGCCTCCCCATCGTGATCCGGATGGAGGGGACCAACGTGGAGCTGGGCCAGCGCATGCTGGCCGAGTCCGGGCTCAACTTCCTCACGGCGCAGGGGATGAAGGACGGCGCCGAGAAGGCCGTCCGGGCCGCCCGGGGGGCCTGAACTGGAAACTGGAAAACGGAAATTGGAAACTGGAAGGTGGAAATTGGCCCGAGGTCTGTACCAGGTTCCAGCTTCCAATTTCCAGTTTCCGCTTCCCGCAGCGGAGAGCGCATGAGCATCCTGGTGGACAAGAGTACACGCGTGGTCGTGCAAGGCCTCACCGGAAAGGAAGGAACGTTTCACGCCCTGGCCTGCCGCGAGTACGGGACCAAGGTCGTGGCAGGGGTGACGCCCGGAAAAGGGGGGATCGTCCACGAAGGGATCCCGGTCTTCGACACGGTGGCGGCCGCCTTGGCCAAGGAGGGGGCCAACACCTCCCTGATTCTCGTGCCCCCGGCCTTTGCCGCCGATGCCGTCCTGGAGGCAGCCGATGCCGGCATCCGCGTGATCGTCTGCATCACCGAGGGCATCCCCACCCTGGACATGGTGAATGCCGCCCGCGCATTGCAGGGGAAGGACACCCGCCTCATCGGGCCGAACTGCCCGGGAATCATCTCGCCGGGGAAGGCCAAGGTGGGCATCATGCCGGGGCACATCCACAAACCCGGGCGGGTCGGAGTGGTGTCCCGAAGCGGTACCCTCACCTACGAGGCGGTGGGCCAGCTCACCGCGCGGGCCATCGGCCAGTCCACCTGCGTGGGGATCGGCGGCGATCCCATCATCGGGACGACCTTCGTGGACGCCCTGCGGTTGTTCCAGGCGGATCCGGAAACCGAGGCCATCCTGATGATCGGGGAAATCGGGGGGACGGCGGAGGAGGATGCGGCGGCGTTCGTGCGGGCGCATGTGGGCAAGCCGGTGGTCGGGTTCATCTGCGGGCAGACGGCCCCTCCGGGGCGTCGGATGGGTCATGCGGGCGCCATCATCTCGGGAGGGACGGGCACTGCGGCGGAGAAGATGGCGGCCATGCGGAAGGCCGGCATCACGGTGGTGAAGAGCCCGGCAGAGATGGGTCAGGCCGTGGCGCGTCTGCTGCCCCCGGCGCGGGCCGCGGCACGAATGGCCGCCCGACCGGTTTCGAGCGGGCCGGCGAGGAAGAAGGGGAGAGGCGCGGCGAAGTCCAGGCGCCCGGTTGCGGGCAGAAAACCTCGAGCCTTGGCGCGGCCGCGAACCCGTCGAGCGAAGTGAGGGGAGGCACGCTGCGCGCCGCCTGACAGGGGTGGTGCCTGATGGGACGCGCGCTCGGCTGCCGCCTCCAGTGATTTCACCCAGCGGAGACCATCTGGGAAAGACCGGATGGTCTCCTTTGTGTGTCAGGCGACACGTGGGCGAGGTTGGCAAGGAGAGCAAGGAGAGCAAGGAGAGGGATGATGGAGCGGACGCTGGTCATGGTGAAGCCGGATGCGGTCCGCCGGAATGAGGTGGGCGAGGTGATCCGACGCTTCGAGGCGGCTGGCCTCACGATTCGCGCCCTCAGGATGGTCTGTTTGGAGCGGCGCGAGGCCGAGGGGTTCTACCAAGTCCACCGAGGACGACCCTTCTTCGAGAGTCTCACCCGGTTCATGTCCTCGGGCCCGACGGTGGCGATGGTTCTCGAGGGCCCGGAGGCCATCAGCCGGGTGCGCAAGCTCATGGGCGCGACCGACCCGGCCAAGGCCGAACCGGGCACGATCCGGAAGGACCTGGCCACCAGCATCGAGCAGAACGCGGTGCACGGCTCTGACTCGCCCGAATCGGCGGCCTATGAGATCCCGTACTTCTTCAGCGCCGTGGAGCTGTGCCCGTAGGTGCGATGGAACCGGAGAGCGATTCCGGCACTCGGCTCGGCCGAAGGAGGCGATAGTCCCGGGGTGGTAGGGGGGTATCCGCAACTCTGCGTCGGTCTTGATTCTTCGGTTCCAGCAGGGCTGGCAAAGGGGGGCTTTTCCCTTGACACCCCCAGGGGGCGCCAGTATACTACGCCCGCTTTTTGGCGGGCTTCCCGGACTGGGTGCCCGGACATGCTGATTGATGTTTCGCAGATTCCGCCCGAGGGGCTTGACGTTGCGTTGCCGGAGGAGGTGCTGGACCTCGGGATACCGGCCGATACCTGCACCGGTCCGGCGAGCGTGCGGGCTGATCTGCACGTGGGGCGCTCCGGGCGCGGGTTGCTGATCAGCGGGTCGTACAGCGGTGGTGTCGCGCTGGTCTGCAGCCGATGCCTGGAGCCGTTTCATTTTCAGGCCGAAGACCATTTTGCGCTGTACTGCGAGATCGCCGCGCAGGGCCCGCCAGAGGAGGAGCACGAGCTCACCGTTGACGAGTTGGATGTGACCTACCTGGAGCAGGGACGGATCAATACCGATCGCCTCCTGCGCGAGAACATCCTGCTCAGCCTGCCCGTTCAACCCCTCTGCCGCGAGGACTGCCAAGGACTCTGCCCGCGCTGCGGTGCGGACCTGAGCCAGGGCGCCTGCACCTGCACAGAGGCCCGCGTGGATCCCAGGTTGCAGGCCTTGCGGAAGTTGCTGTAGGTGACCCGCGGGGGCGCGCCCTTCCGCCGGCACAACCGAATTCCTGTACGCCGTTTTCGAGAGAGGATCCCATGCCGCTTCCCAAGCGAAGGCACAGTAACGCCCGAACGCGCAAGCGGCGGGCGCACGATGGACTCCGGAACGCCGGCCTGTCCCGCTGCCCCCGTTGCCAGGCCATGACGCCCCCACACCGGGCCTGCCGGAGCTGCGGGCACTACCGCGGCCGCGAGGTGGTCAAGCGGACGGAGGAGTAGCGCCCAGCCGGAGTGCGCCGGCCGGGAGAGCCGATGGCCAGCCGGGCCATCGGCCGGGAATCCTCTGTCTGTCGGTAAGGCGAGAGCAGTGCAAGGGTACGAGGGCTCCTCAGAATCCACAAGCGTGATGGGCACCGACGTCGTCCGGGTAGCCCTGGATGCCATGGGCGGCGACCGTGGCCCCGAGGTTATCGTCGAGGGCGCCGTCCTGGCGGCCCGGGAGTTCGGCGCCACCGTCGTTCTCGTCGGAATCGAGGAGGAGGTGCGGCGCCACCTGCGCCAGCACGACATCCGGGGACTGCGGCTGACCGTCCGCCACGCCCCTGAGGTGGTGGAAATGGACGAGAGCCCCTCGGCGGCGGTCCGGCGAAAGCGGCAGTCCTCCATCCGGATCGGCCTGGATTTGGTCAAGCGGGGGGAGGCGGACGCCTTCGTGAGCGCCGGGAACACCGGGGCGGTCATGGCCACGGCCCTGGTGGTCCTGGGCCCGCTGCCTGGGGTCGAACGGCCCGCCATCGCCGTGGTGGTCCCAACCCTCACCGGCCGCGCGGTCCTGCTCGACGTGGGGGCCAACGTGGACTGCAAGGCTCGCCACCTGGTGCAGTTCGCCATCATGGGCAACGTGTATGCCCGGGACTTCCTGGGTCTTCCCCGCCCGCGGGTCGGCCTCCTCAGCATCGGCGAGGAGGAGTCCAAGGGGAACGAGCTGACGCGGGAGGTTTTCAAGGAGCTGGAGGACGAGGCGTCCCTGAACTTCATCGGCAACGTCGAGGGGCGCGACGTGTTCAGCGGCAACTCCGACGTGGTCGTCTGCGACGGGTTCACCGGGAACGTGGCCCTGAAGATCTCGGAGAGCGTCCTGGACACCATGTTCCACCTGCTGCGCGAGGAGCTGGGGAAGGACCTGCGGGGGAAGGCGGGTTCCCTCCTCCTGTTGCCCGCCTTCAAGCGGTTCAAGCGCCGGGTGGATCCCTCCGAGTACGGCGGCGCCCCCCTCTTGGGCGTGAACGGGGTGTGCGTCATCAGCCACGGCCGCTCCACCGGGAAGGCCATCAAGAACGCCGTTCGCGCGGCCGGCGAGTGCGTGGCCAACAAGGTGATTCCGCACATCCGCGAAGGGATCGCCCTGGCGTAGCAGCCTGCCGGGCCGGTTCGGGGGAAACAGCCCATTCACGGGTGGAGGTCGAGTCGTCCCATGCCCAGCGCAAGGATCATCGGGACCGGCTCGTACGCGCCGGCCAAGGTGCTGACCAACGCCGACCTGGCGACGCTGGTAGACACCAGCGACGAGTGGATCCGCACGCGGACCGGCATCTCGGAGCGGCGGATGACCACCGGGGCGGAGGCCACCTCGGACCTGGCCTACCAGGCGGCCCTCCGGGCGCTGGCGGCGGCCAACGTGGATGTCGCCGACGTCGACATGATCCTGGTGGCCACGGTCACCCCCGACATGTTCTTCCCCGCCACGGCCTGCGTCCTCCAAGACCGACTGGAAGCCAGGCGGGCGTCGGCCATGGACATCTCCGCCGCCTGCTCCGGGTTCATCTACGGGCTGGCGGTGGCCGATGGGTTGCTGCGCCTCGGCACCTTCCGGACCATCCTCCTGGTGGGGGCCGAGACCCTGACCAAAATCGTGAACTGGAAGGACCGGAATACCTGTGTCCTCTTCGGGGACGGGGCCGGCGCCGTCGTCCTGCGGGCCGGCGAGGGCCCCCGGGGTATCCTCTCGACCCACCTGTTCGCCGACGGCGCCAAGGGGCCGCAGCTCATGATACCCGGCGGCGGGTCCCGCCACCCGATCTCCCATCAGATGGTGGAGGAGGGCTTGGCCGCCATCCAGATGAGCAACGGGAACGAGGTCTTCAAGGTCGCCGTGCGGGCCATGGAGGATGCGGCCCTGACCGCCTTGAAGTACAACAGCCTGGACATCAGCGACATAGACCTCCTGGTCCCGCACCAGGCCAACCTGCGAATCATCAACGCCGTGGGGCAGCGGCTGGGTCTGCCCGAGGAGAAGGTGTGCGTGAACATCCAGCGGTATGGAAACACCTCGGCCGCGTCCATCCCGCTGGCGCTGGATGAGGCGGTTCTGGCGGGGCGGGTGAAGGCCGGAGATCTGTTGTTGCTGTGCGCCTTCGGGGGGGGGCTGACCTGGGGATCGGCCGTTATCCGATGGTGACACGCTTCGCTCAATGAAATTTTCAATTGAGGCATGAGCAAAATCGCGTATGTGTTCCCGGGCCAGGGGTCTCAGGCGGTCGGCATGGGCCGGGACCTGGACGAGGCATCCCCCCGCTGGGTCGACGCCAACGCCGCCCTGGGGTTCGACCTCCGCCGGCTCTGCTTTGACGGCCCGGAGGCGGATCTCACGCTCACGGCCAACACGCAGCCCGCCATCCTGACGGCCAGCATCGTGGTGCTGGACGCCCTGCTGGCGGCCGGCCGGCGGTTCGATTTCGTAGCGGGCCATTCCCTGGGCGAGTACTCCGCCCTGGTGGCGGCCGGGGCCCTGGACTTCGCCGACGCGGTCCGCACGGTCCGGGCCCGCGGGCAATTCATGCAGGAGGCGGTCGCGCCGGGCGAGGGCGCCATGGCGGCCATCATCGGGCTGGACCGCAGTCTGGTGCTTCAGGCCTGCGACGAGGCGGGCGCGGCCGGGGTGGTGCAGGTGGCCAACCTCAACGCGCCCGGCCAGACGGTGATCGCCGGAGCGGTCGCCGCCGTGAAGCGTGCCGTCGAGCTGGCCAGGGCGAAGGGGGCCAAGCGCGCCCTCCCGTTGCCGGTGAGCGCCCCGTTTCACTCCGTCCTGATGGAACCGGCGGCGGCTCGTCTGCAGGAGGTCCTGCGGACGCTCCGCATCGGGGACCTCAGGGCTCCCCTGGTGACCAACGTGGATGCCGACCTGCTCACGGATGGCGGTCGGGTGGCGGACGCGCTGGTGCGCCAGGTAACGGCACCGGTCCGCTGGGAGGAGGTCGTTGCCCGGCTGGTCAAGGAGGGGGTTGGGACGTTCGTGGAGGTGGGACCCGGGAGGGTCCTCTCGGGCCTGATTCGGCGCATCGCGCCCGAGGCACGGGTCCTGAACGTGGAGGACCGGGCATCCCTGGCTGCGACGCTGGCGGCTCTGGATGGAGATGAGCCTCGCGAGTAAGGTCGCCCTCGTCACGGGCGGCTCCCGGGGAATCGGGGAGGCGATTGCACGCCGTCTGGCCGAGGACGGGGCCGCGGTCGGCCTCTGCGCCCGCCACCTGGACGCCGCCGCCGCCGCCGCCAAGGCCATCGAGGCGCAGGGCGGTCAGGCGCTGGCCGTCGCGGCGGATGTAGGACGGGCCGAGGATGGGGACCGGGTGGTGGCGGCCTGCCTGGATCGGTTCGGCCGGCTGGACATCCTCGTGAACAACGCGGGGATCACCCGCGATGGCCTGATCCTCCGGATGAAGGACGAGGACTGGGACCAGGTCCTGGCCGTGAACCTGGCCGGTGCCTTTCGGTGTGCCCGGGCGGCGTTACGCCCCATGCTGAAGCAGAAACAGGGTGGGCGCATCATCAATATCGGCTCCGTGGTGGGGAGCATGGGCAATAGCGGCCAGGTGAACTACGTCGCCGCCAAGGCTGGGCTGATTGGGCTGACCAAGGCGCTGGCCCGAGAGGTCGCCTCGCGCGGCATCACCGTCAACGCCGTGTCACCGGGATTCATCGAGACGGAGATGACGGCGGGACTCCCCGAATCCGCCAGGCAGGGATCTCTGACCCAGATCCCGCTGGGGCGATTCGGGACGGCGGGAGAGGTGGCGGCCGTGGTGGCCTTCCTGGCCTCCGAGGGAGCGGCCTACATCACGGGGCAGGTGATCCACGTCAACGGCGGCATGTGGTCCTCGTAGCGGCTCGTCCATGGGAAGGAGGAAGGTATTGTGAGCGCGGCCCTGGAAGACAAGGTCAAGAAGATCATCATCGATCAGTTGGGGGTGGACGAGGCCGAGGTGACCGCCGAGGCCAAGTTCATCGATGACCTGGGAGCGGACTCGCTGGACACCGTCGAGCTGGTGATGGCGCTGGAGGAGGAGTTCGGGATCGAGATCCCCGACGAAGATGCGGAGAAGATCGCCACCGTCCGGGACGCGATCACCTATATCAAGGAGCACAAGAAGGAATAACTTCAGCCTGCTTGCACGAGCCGCCATGCCCGAGTAGTGGCGGGCGTGCCGGAGGACGGGGCCGCAGGGGGGCCCCAGAGAGACAGGGGCAAAGTCATGGTGCGCGTCGTCGTCACCGGGATGGGGGCGGTGGCCCCCAACGGGATCGGGATCGAGAGCTTCTGGCGGAACATCATTCACGGGGTCTCGGGCATTGCGCCCATCACCCGGTTCGACGCCAGCAGGCATGACACCCAGATTGCGGGTGAGGTCAAGGGATTCGATCCGCTGCAGTGGATCGAGAAGAAAGAGGCGCGCAAGATGGATCGCTTCATCCACTACGCCATCGCCGCCGCCCAGATGGCCTACGACGACTCGGGTCTGAAGGTGACCGACGAGAACCGGGAGCGCATCGGGGTCTTCGTGGGAACGGGCATGGGCGGGATTCCCGCCTTGGAGGAGTCCCACCGGATCCTCATGGAGAAAGGCCCGGGACGCATCAGCGCCTTCTTCATCCCCTCCATCATCACGAACCTCGGCTCGGGACAGATCTCCATGCGCTTCGGCATGAAGGGGCCCAACTCGTGTGTCTGCACCGCATGCGCCACGGGAAACCACGCCATCGGAGATTCCTTCAGAATCATCCAGCGCGGCGACGCGGACGTGATGCTGGCGGGAGGCAGCGAGGCGGTCATCACCCCGCTGACCATCGGCGGGTTCTGTTCCATGAAGGCCCTCTCCACCCGGAACGCGGAGCCTACGCGGGCCAGCCGGCCCTTGGACAAGGAGCGGGACGGCTTCGTGATGGGCGAGGGCGCGGGCCTCATGGTGCTGGAATCCCTGGACCACGCTCGCCGGCGCGGCGCCAGGATCTATGCCGAGCTGGTGGGATACGGCATGTCCGCCGATGCCCATCACATCACCCAACCGGCCCCGGACGGGGCCATCCGCTCCATGCGCCTGGCATTGCAGGATGCCAAGGTGACGCCGTCCCAGGTGGCCTACATCAATGCCCACGGGACCTCGACCCCCGCCGGTGATGCCAACGAGACCATGGCTGTCAAGGCCGTCTTCAACGAGCACGCGCCCTGCCTGGCGGTGAGTTCGACCAAATCCATGACCGGACACCTCTTGGGCGCCGCCGGGGGCATCGAGTCGGTCATCACGGTCCTGACCATCACCCACGGGATCATCCCGCCAACCATCAACTACGAGACGCCCGATCCCGAGTGCGACCTGGATTACGTCCCCAACACGGCGCGCCAGGCCGAGGTGCGATACGCCTTGACGAACTCCTTCGGCTTCGGCGGTACCAACGCCACCCTCCTCTTCAGGAAGTTCGAGGAATAGCCCCGCCGTTTCAACCGTCTTCACGACACCCGCGCGACTTCACGGGTAGGGGTGGATCTTCCTGTTCCGTCCGCGTTCAGCCGTCTGCCTGGGGATGACAAGCCGCGCATGGCGGATCGCTTATGGCGTATGGGTCAGAACCCGCGTCCGGGCCATACGCAATATGCCATATGCCGTCCGTAACGGTCAGGCGCCGTTCGGCGGCGGGAGAAGCGTGACGGAGAAGCTCGTCTCCGGGCGGCCCCGGCGCAACTCGGCCAGGAAACCGTCCAGGAACGCCTGGCGGACGTGTGTCGGCGTTTCCCGCGGGAAGGCGCGGAAGGGAGGCTCCATGGCGACGCGGCGACAGCCGAGATGCAGGACCGTGTGCGCCGCCAGGTAGGACAGCCGGTACAGGGTCACCAGGGACAGATCGGCCTGGCGCCCCAGGCCGACCACCAGGACCATGCCCGCCCTGAGTTTTCCCTCGGGCGAGAGGAGCGCGGTCGCCCCCCATTCCCCGGCGAATTTCCGCCGGCTGCGGAGGCGGGAGAGAGCACCGCACAGGATCCAGTCCACCCGGCCCAGGCGCCCGCGCGGCGACGGCTCGTCCTCGGGGTGGAACAGCACCAGGATTTCTGCCCCGACGTCCTCCACGGGGCCGGTGGCCTCCCGGATCTCCATCTCAGGCGGGGGCCTGCTGGGGGGACCGTAAGTGCAGGCGGATCTGGTCCAGGATGCCGTTGACGAAGGCTCCCGATTCCTGGCTGCCGTAGAGCTTGGCAAGTTCAATGGCTTCGTTGATGGCGACCTTCTCCGGGATGTCGTGACGATAGAGCAGCTCGAAGGCGGCCAGGCGCAGGATGTTCCGTTCCACCAGGGCGATGCGCGCGAGACTCCAGTGGGCGGCGTTCCTGGCGATGAGGCGATCGATCTCGGAGCCGTGCTCCAGCGTCCCCCGCACCAGGCTGTCGGCGAATACCTGGACCTCCCCGGACTGTTGGGGGTGGTCCTGCCAGAACTCTTTCAGCACCCGCTCCGCGTCGCCGGGCCGGAACTCCAGCTCGTAGAGGACCATCAGGGCGAATGCGCGACCCTTCCGTCGTTTGCCCATGGCTGAATCGCAGGGATTCGCCCGGATAATTCGCGCACGAGTTCGCGAATAATCCGGGCTGGCCCCCATTCCCCAATCCCTATTTCAGTTCTCGGAAAAGATTGGCCATCTCGATGGCGGAACAGGCGGCGTCAAAGCCCTTGTTGCCCCCTTTGGTGCCCGCCCGCTCGACCGCCTGCTCGATGGAATCGGTCGTCAGCACACCGAAGGCGATGGGGACGCCTGTCTCCAGCGAGGCGGCCGCCACGCCCTTAGACACTTCGGCCGCGATGTACTCGAAGTGCGGCGTCCCCCCGCGGATCACCGTGCCCAGGCAGATGATGGCGTCGTAGCGGCCCTTGCCGGCCAGACGCTTCGCCACCAGCGGGATCTCGAAGGAGCCGGGCACCTTCACCACGGTGATCTGTTCGTCCTCGGCGCCGTGGCGGCGCAGGGCGTCCAGGGCGCCCTCCAGGAGACGGGCGGTGATGAACTCGTTGGTCCGGCTCGCCACGATGCCGAAGGTGAGTCCCTTGGCCGCCAGGGTCCCTTCCCAGGTCTGCAGCATGTTCCCTCCTTCAAGCCGACAGCGACAGCGAGATCCGATAGCGAATTCGAGGAAGCTTCCCTGTTCACCCGGGCGCGGCGGCGGCCCTCAGCGTCTGGCCCGACCGGTCCCCGATACCCCGTCCCCGGCGTGCCTGCCCCGTCGGCGCGGGCTGGGGGGGCGGATGAGATGCCCCAGCTTCTCCCGCTTGGTCGTGAGGTATCCGAGGTTGGCCGCCGTCGGCCGGGTCACCAGCGGGACCCGCTCCACCACGTGCAGGCCGTAGCCCTCCAATCCTACGATCTTGCGCGGATTGTTGGTCATCAGACGCAGCTTGCAGACCCCCAGGTCCACCAGGATCTGGGCGCCCACACCGTAATCCCGCAGGTCGGGTTTGAAGCCAAGCTTCTCGTTGGCCTCCACCGTGTCGAAGCCCTGGTCCTGCAGCTCATAGGCCCGGAGCTTGTTGGCCAGCCCGATCCCGCGACCCTCCTGGCGGATGTAGAGGAGAACGCCCTTCCCCTCGCGGGAGATCTGCTCCATGGCGCGGTCGAGCTGGGCCCCGCAGTCACAGCGGAGCGACCCCAGGGCGTCGCCGGTGAGACACTCGGAGTGGACCCGAACCAGCACGGCGTCCGCCACGCTGATCTCGCCCTTCACCAGGGCGAGGTGGTGCTTGTGGTCCACCTGGCTGTGGTACAGGAGGGCCTTGAAGGTCCCATGGCGTGTGGGGAGCACGGTGCTGGCCACACGGCTCACGAACTTCTCCCGTTTCATCCGAAAGTCGATGAGATCCTTGATGGTGATCATGCGCAGGCCGCGCCGCCGGGCGAAGCGGCTCAGTTCCGGGACGCGGGCCATGCTGCCGTCGGGGTTCATGATCTCGCAGATGACGCCCGCGGGGTACAGTCCCGCCAGGCGGGACAGGTCCACGGCCGCCTCGGTCTGCCCGGCGCGGGTGAGGACGCCTCCCTCGCGGGCGCGCAGGGGGAACATGTGACCCGGCCGCGCCAGATCGTCCGGCCGGGTGTTGGGGTCGAGCATCGCCTTGATGGTGGCCGCCCGGTCGTGGGCGGAAATCCCGGTGCTGACCTTATGCTTGGCCTCGACGGAGACGGCGAAGGCGGTTTCGAAGGGGGAGGTGTTCTCCGCGACCATGGCGGGGATCTGGAGCTGGTCCAGGCGCTCGCCCACGATGGGCAGGCAGATCAAGCCCCGCCCGTGGGCGGCCATGAAGTTGATGGCGGACGGCGTGACCTTCTCGGCCGCTATGGTCAGATCCCCCTCGTTCTCGCGGTCCTCGTCGTCCACGACGATGACCATCTTCCCGTTGCGGATGTCCCGGATGGCGTCCTCGATCCGGTCGAACCGGATGGGGGCCTCGCGCCGGACCGGCCCGCCTTTGGCGCGCACGCGCCGCGCACCCTCGCCTGTGATCGAGGCGGCCGAGGATTCGGGCCGGGGACGTGGGGTGGGTCGCCGCGCGTTCATGCGAAGCCGTGCTCCTCAAGCTGGGTCAGGGTGAGCTCCCGCCGCTCTCCAGCCTCCGCCCGGGTCGCCAGGAGGCGGGCCACGTGCTTTCCCAACAGGTCGGCCTCCAGGTTGACGCCGTCGCCCACCCGCTTGCTTCCCAGGGTGGTGTGGTCCAGGGTGTGAGGGATGAGGGCCACGCCGAAACTGTCCCGCGAAAGTTCGGCGACGGTCAGGCTGATCCCGTCCACGGCGATGGACCCCTTCATGACCAGCAAGGGACCCAGGGGGGCGGGGAAGCGGATGCGCGCGAACTGGCCCTCGCCCTGGGGGATCCGGTCGGCGATATGCCCGACGGCATCCACGTGGCCGGTGACCAGGTGTCCGCCCAGGCGATCACCCAGTCGCAGGGGACGCTCCAGATTCACTCGCGCCCCCACCCGGAGCGCCCTGAGCGTGGTGCGGTCCAGCGTCTCGGCCGAGAGGTCGCAGGTGAACCCGTCCGCGATAGGCGTGGTCACGGTGAGGCATGCGCCGTCCACGGCAATGCTGTCTCCGACGCGAAGCCCCTCCGCCAGGGCCCCAGCCCCGATGTGCAGGCGAGCCCCGCCCGCCTTGGCCGCCCATTCCCGGACGGTGCCAATGGTTTCGATGATTCCAGTAAACATTACCGTTCGGCGGTTCGGCAGGTCGGCGGTTCGGCTGTTCCGGAATGGCCGGACAGTCGAACGGTCGAACAGCCGAACGCGTCTGGTTGGGAACGACTGCAAATGAGTCTCTGAGTCAGCATGCGAGTGTGGCGACTCCCAAATTCCTTTACTCTTCCGTTCACCCTGAGCCTGTCGAAGGGTGGGAAATCCGGGCTTCGTCGTGAGGTCAGCCGAACGGCTTCGACAAGCTCAGCCCGAACGGGCTCGTCGTAAAACCACTTCTGGGTCAGTACACTAGGTGCTGGCCGCTGCCTTCTTGACGTAGCCCTCGATGAGGACGTCGTCGTCGAACCGCTCGATGCGCACGTCACGCAGGCGCAGGGCCTGGCCGAGCGTCTCGATGCCGTCGCCGCCCACGGCCGTGGGCGTGGATTTCCCACCGATGAGGATCGGCGCCAGAAAGACGAGGGCCTTGTCCACGATCCCCTCGCGTAGGGCGGAGGCGTTGATCTCGGCGCCTCCCTCGATCATCACCGAGAGAACTCCGCGTTTCCCCAGCGCCTCCATGAGGCGATCCAGCGACACCCGCCGGCGGCTGCTCTCCACGACGATCACCTGGACCCCCTCGCGCTCGATGGCCTCCAGCGTTGTCCGCGGCGCCATCTGGGAGACCGCCAGGAGTGTGGGCGCCGTCGAGGCACGATTCACCACCTTGGCCCGCAAGGGCAAGCGGGCCAGGTTGTCCACGATCACGCGGATGGGGTCACGCTGGTCCGGGATCCCCAACCGCGTGGTGAGGAGCGGATCGTCGCGGAGGACCGTGCCGATGCCCACCAGGACGGCATCCACCTCGTTGCGAAGCTGGTGCACGTGGCGCCTGGCGGTCTCCCCCGTGATCCAGCGCGACTCCCCGGTGCGGGTGGCGATCTTCCCATCCAAGCTGGCCGCCACTTTCAGGATGACGAAGGGCCGGCCCGTACGAACGTAGGTGAAGAAGGCCTGGTTGAGCTCCGCGGCTTCCTCGCCGAGGATGCCGACGTCCACGGCAAGACCGGCGGAGCGGAGGGCCGCAATGCCCTTGCCGCTCACGGCGGGATTCGGGTCCTCGCAGGCGGTCACGACACGGCCGACCCCGGCCTGGAGGATCTGCTCCACGCAGGGCGGCGTGCGCCCGTAATGGCAGCAGGGTTCGAGGTTCACATACAGCGTTGCCCCTGCAGCGGCCGGCCCGGCCTCGCGCAGCGCCGCCACCTCGGCATGGTCGGAGCCCGCGTAGGCGTGGAAGCCCTCGCCGACGATCTGATCGTCCTTGACGAGGACCGCACCGACCATGGGGTTCGGGCTCGTGCGCCCGCGGGCCTTCGCCGCCAGGTCCAGTGCGCGGCGCATGTAAATCGGATCGGACTCCAGCATCCCCGGCATATTCCCGCAACCTTGCGTCACTGAACGACTTCCTGGTGGAAAGTAACATCGCGGTCAGAAGGTGTCAAGGTCAAAGCCCGCGCCGCCAGGCGGCTGTCTGTCGGGTCGGACAGGGGGACCAGAGCCGAGAGTCGAGTGCCGAGAGCCGAGAGGAGGGACCCAAGACTGTTCTGGAGACGCCGTTTAGCTTGGATCTGGCGGACGTGTGTGTCCGGTTGGTGACGAGGACGTTGCCCAGCGGACGCGTCCGCTAAAGACGGAAAGCCGCCGGTGGGCGCCAGCAAACCCCGCCTGAAGGAACTTATTGAGCGGGCCACCGTGTAGTGGGAAGCGCTTTTCCTTGACGCATATACGCATCGTGTATACAATGCCGAACAGCGATTCGTGACCCTGGGGCTGTTGCGAGGCAATGTCGTCTCCATCGTCCACACCGAAGAGGACGATCACATCCACGTGATCTCAATGCGAAAGGCGACGAAACGTGAGCGCGAAATCTACTTCCAGAGCATCGCAAACTGACTGGGCTCGGGTGGGCTCGCTGAAAGACCGGGACATTAAGGTCAGTCGCAGCCACCCGGAGGGCGATCCTTTGCACATCATGCGGGGCATTGTGCGAAAGGGACTCAAGCCGTTTTCTCCCAAGCGAGCGATCTCGCTCCGGGTGGACCCCGATGTGCTGGAGTGGTTTCGAGCCCAGGGGGCGGGTTGGCAGACCCGGATGAACGAAGTCCTTAAGGCATATAAGGAGGCGGCGGCTCGTTCTCGGCGTGTCCCCAGGCGATCGAGCGGACGGGTTGAAACGCAGCGCTCATCACCGACTCGTTAATCCCTTTCGTTATTCGATATTCGCTTGAGGATTCGTCCTGTTTGGCTTTCCGAATGGATTCTTCGTTCTCAGCCGGTCACCGCCGGAGCTGACCATGGCGCACAGCGAATTTCGGGGCGTCTTTCCCTACCTGGTCTCGCCCGTGGACGGCCGCAATCGGGTCAAGGACACGGTGTTGGCGCGCCTCGTGGATGACTTGATCCGTGCCGGCGTGCATGGATTGACGCCACTCGGCTCGACCGGGGAATTCGCCTACCTGAATCGAGAGCAGCGCCGGCGGATCGTCGAGGTGGTGGTGCAGGAGACGCGCGGCCGGGTGCCGGTGGTGGCGGGGGTAGCGGCGACCACCATCGCCGACGCCGTCGAGCAGGCCAAGGCCTACGAGGCGCTGGGCGTCAACGGCATCCTCGGGATCCTGGAGGCGTATTTTCCAATCTCGGAGGACGGTGTCGTCGCCAATTTCACCGCCATGGCGAGCGCCACACATTTGCCGGTCGTGCTGTACACGAACCCGCAGTTCCAGCGTAGCGACCTGACTTTGCCGGCCATCCAGCGCCTCGCCGAAGTCCCCAACATCAGCTACCTCAAGGATGCCTCATCGGACACAGGCCGGCTGCTCAGCATCCTAGCCTCAATCCGAAATTGCCAACCGCCAAGACGCCATGAACGCCAAGACCGGCAGGCCATTGGCGGGATACGACTGAGACCCCCGTAGGCCCCATGAGATGGTTTCGGGTTCTTGCGTTGAGAGGTCGGAACCTCGTATCC
>JACQVO010000032.1 GCA_016209725.1 Candidatus Methylomirabilota bacterium
AGATGATCCAGGACACGGCCTATCGGTTGGCCAAGAAGACGTACAAGCTCTGACCCGAAATTACCAACCGCCAAGGCGCCAAGAACGCCAAGGCCGAAGTAGGTGGTTGGGGGGAAACGAACAAGACTCCTGACCGCCCCATTAGTGCGTTTTCAGGTCCTTCGCTTGAAGGATCGGAACCTCGCATTCTTGGCAACCTTGGCGTCATGGCGGTTCAAACTTTTTCTCGGATCAGGGTCAACTGCGGTCAGGTGATTCCGGCGGCGGGTTCGGGCGGCGAGGCCCGACAACCCACAGGAGCGCCGGCGACACGACAGCCATCGCGAGTCCAACCCAGAGAGCCGTCGCGTAGCTTCCGGTCAGGTCGAAGATGCGGCCAGCCGCCCACGGCCCGGACGCAAGCGCCAAGCAGATCACGGTATAGAGGGCTCCGTAGATCGTGGAGAATCCCGGCCCCCCGAACAGATCGCTGGCCACCGCCGGAAACACCGGGGACAGCACGCTGTATCCCAATCCGATCAGCAGAGCGTAGAGGTACGGGAGGGAGTTGGCCCCGATGCTGACCAGCCCCACCGCTCCCCCGACAGTCGCGGCAATCAGCGCAGGCACGCCGTGGTCCACGAGGTACGCGACTTGGTGGATCATCAGCATCTGGGTCACACAGTTTCCCATGAAATAGACGCCCGCCAGCCCCCAGAAGCGCCTGGACCTGACGGCCGCTGCCAGCGTCCAATACCCGCCTGCGCTGGCGAGCGCCTCCGGTCTGTGAGGTCCGAACGAGCCTTCCTCGAACGACGGCGGGTCCTTGACGAGCCAGAACGCGGCCGGCAGCCCCCAGCCCACGGTCACAACGGCCAGGACCCGGAAGGTCCAGCGCCAGCCCACCCCATCAATCAGAATCTGGGACAAAGGAACGAACCCGAAAATCCCTGCCCCGATCCCCGCGGAGGCGATCCCCATCGCGGTGCCCACGCGATGCGGAAACCACCCTCGGACGAGCACCACCAGGGGGACCCACCCGTTCAGACTGATCCCCAGCGCGGTGATCACGCCGAAGGCCATGTACAGGTGCCACCACGTGGTGGTCTCCGCCGAGAGCACCAGTCCGATCGCCATCACAACCACGCCCACAAGGATGACGCGCCTGGGTCCGACGCGGCGGAGGATCCAGCCGATCACCGGACCGAGGCCGCCGTGGATCAGGCTGAGGAAGGAGAAGGCACCTGTGACGAGGGAGCGGCTCCAGCCGAATTCCCGGACGAGGGCGACGAGGAAGACCGAGTAGGATTCACCAAGCCCATCACGGCTGGCCCGACTGCCGAGTTGCCAGGTCGCCAAATTGCCCCCCCGCCCCTCAGCGGTTGTCCGGCGGCGGGTGCGGATGCCGCGGCGCTGCAAGCCACATGAACATGGGGGCCAGGAGTGCGCTCGCGAAGGCCACCCACAACGCCGCCGCATAGCCCCCGGTCAGGTCGAAGATCTTCCCTGCGCCCCAGGAACCCACGGCGGCTCCCAGGCAGAGGAGGGCGTACAGCGTTCCGAAGATCGTTGCGAAGTTCGGGCCGCTGAAAAGGTCGCTGGCCGCAGCCGGAGTCAAAGGCGAGGTTCCTCCATAGCCCAGCCCGATCAGCACACCGTACAGATAGGGCAAGGCGGACGTCGGGTGCGCGCCCGCCAGAGCCAGAACCCCGATACTGGCGACGACACACCCGAAGGCCAGACTGTAGGCGACTTCCCGGCCCGTCCGATCCGAGAGCACTCCCCAGGTCATCTTGCCCACGATGCTTGCCACCCCCACGACGCTGCCCACCGCCGCCGCCGCCAGGACAGGCATGCCGTGATCCACCAGATAGGCCACTTGGTGGACCAGCAGCATCTGGGTGACAACGTTCCCCGTGAAGAACACCCCGGCGAGCGCCCAGTAATGCCGGTCCCTGACTGCGTGCGCCAGCGTCCAGGACACGCCGGTTTGGGGGAGCGGCTGACCGTCTCGAGGCATGGCTGATGAGTCGGCCTGGGGGGTGGGCGGGTCCCGAATCAACCAGACAGTTGCGGGGACCACCCATCCGACGATCAGAACGGCCAGGATGCGAAAGGCCCAGCGCCAGCCACACCACTCGATCAGGAACTGGGCCAGCGGAACCAGTCCGGAGATCCCCACGCCGATCCCCGCGGAGGCGATTCCCACCGCTGTCCCTACCCGATCGGGAAACCATCCCCGGACGATGACCACTGAGGGAACCCACCCGGCGATGCCGACCCCCATCGCAGTGATCCCCCCGAAGGCCACGTAGAGATGCCACCACTCGGTCGTCTCGGCGGTCAGGAGCAGACCGATTCCAAGCAGGGCAGCGCCCGCCAAAAGAGGTCGCCGGGGCCTGAGGCGCTCCGCCAACCACCCGGCCATCGGACTGACGGAACCGTGGATCAGGAGAAAGACCGAAAAACCTCCCGCCACGACCGAACGGTCCCAGCCGAACTCGCGGAGGAGCGCGACGAGGAACACAGAGTACGAGTACCATACCCCGTACAGCATGGCGAGATTGATGAAGATGGCGCCAATGATGCTCCAGCCGCCTTGGGGGGAACCTGACGATTCTGGTGCCATCTTCATGGGACTCGGCAGCCCTTTACGGAGAGGGGATTCAGGCTATTGCGTCAATGGTGCGCGGGGGGGGCGGGTTGGGGCGGCGCGGGGCCACAGCCCAAAGAAAAATGGGCGAGAGCACCGCCATCCCCAGGCCGATCCAAAGCGCCACGGCATAGCTTCCCGTCCGATCGAAGATCTCGCCGGCGCTCCATGCACCCGAGGCAGCCCCCAGACAAAGCGCCGTGTAGGCCGTGGCAAAGATTGTCGAAAACGCCGGCCCACCGTACAGATCGCTGGCCGCCGCAGGCGTCAGCGGCGCGATCCCCCCATAGCCAACCCCGATCAGCATTGCGTATAGGTACAGCAGGCTGGATGTTGGGTATCTCCCGGCCAGGGCAAGGACACCGATGCTGCCAATGACGCATCCGAACGACAGGGCGTATGCCAACTCGCGACCGACCCGATCCGAGAAAACTCCCCATCCGACCTTGCCCGCGATGCTGGCCAGCCCCGCCACGCCGCCGACCGTGGCGGCCACCATCGCCAGGACCCCGTGGTCCACGAGGTAAGCGACCTGATGGACGAGAAGCATCTGCGTGACGAAATTCCCCGTGAGATACACCCCGGCCAGCCCCCAGAAGCGCCAGTCTCGTACCGCGGTCGCGAGCGTCCAGTACACCCCTGTCCCCGGAACCGCGTCGGCGCTCCGGGACCCCGTTGAGGATCCAGGGGCCGTAGGGGAGGGCGGGTCCCGTACGAGCACAGCGGTGGCGGGGAGCACCCATCCGACAATCAGGACCGCCAGCACGCGGAGGGCCCAGCGCCATCCCCACCATTCGATCAGGAACTGGGCGAATGGAACCAGGCCAGAAATCCCCACGCTGATTCCGGCGGAGGCGATTCCAATTGCCGTGCCTACGCGATCGGGAAACCATCCTCGAACGAGCACCACTGCCGGAATCCACCCAGCCATGCTGATCCCTACCGCGACGATCCCGCCGAAGGCCAGATAGAGCTGCCACCATTCGCTGATCTCAGCGGTCAGCAGCAGGCCAAGTCCCAGGACGCACCCACCCACGAGGATGAGCCGTTTTGGCCCGAGGCGCCCCGCAAGCCACCCGACAAGTGGACTGACGGACCCGTGGACCAGAACGAACACCGAGAACCCACCGGCATCGAGCGAGCGACTCCACCCGAACTCCCGGAGGAAGGCAACCAAGAGAACCGAATAGCAATACCAGGTCCCTATGACCAGGCCGAGGGTGACGAACGTCGCGGAAACGACGATCCTTCCACGTCGGGCATGGGCGTTGGCTGCCTTCCGGGTTTCCACCTGTCCTCCGGCTCCGAGCGGCAACGCAGGTTCCCTGGGGGCCCTCATCCGTGGGCAGGTGGGGGATGGGGGCGGCGCGGCGCCACGATCCACAGGAGTGCGGCCGACAGCACTGCCATTGCCAAAGCCAGCCAGAGCGCAGCGGCGTAGCTGCCGGTGCCGTCGAAGATTCTCCCCGCGATCCAGGGCCCGGCGCTTGCGCCGAGGGAATTGGCGACGTGCAGCGTCCCGAAGATCGTGGAGAACCGGGGCCCGCTGAACAGCTCACTCGCCGCGGCGGGGGTCAGGGGCGCGGTCGCCGCATACCCCAGACCCAGCAGGATCGCATACAGGTACGGCAGGCCGGAGGCGGGGGACCGCCCTGCCAGGACGAGGACCCCCAGGCTCATGACGAGGCACCCGAAGGCCAGCGTGTACGCGACCTCGCAATTGGTGCGATCCGAGAGGACACCCCACCCCATCTTTCCCGGGACGCTGCTGAGCCCGACTATCCCGCCCACCAGGGCGGCCGTCAAGGCCGGCACCGAGTGATCCACCAGATACGCCACCTGGTGGACGAGCAGCATCTGGGTGGCGATGTTCCCGGTAAAGAAGACCCCCGCCAGCCCCCAGAAGTGAAGGTCCCGGATCGCGGTGGCCAGGGTCCAGTAGGCTCCCCCGTCCATGACCACCCGGTCAGCGCGCCGCCCCGTGCGAGCGGCAGAGGGCGCAGGAGACGGCGGGTCATGCACCAGGCAGGCGGTCGCGGGGACCACCCATCCCACCACGAGTCCTGCCAGGATTCGATAGGCCCACCGCCAGCCGACCCGGTCGATCAGGAATTGTGCGGCGGGAACCAGCCCGAAAATTCCCACGCCGATCCCGGCCGAAGCGACGCCCAGCGCCGTCCCGATCCGGCCGGGAAACCAGCCCCGCACAAGCACCACCGACGGAACCCATCCCGCCGCGGCCAGTCCCACCGCCACAACCCCACCGAAGGCCAGGTACAAGTGCCACCACGCCGTGACCTGCGCCGTGAGGAGCAGGCCCACCCCCAGCAAACAGCCGCCCCCCAGGATGACTCGCCTCGCGCCGATCCGGCCGGTCAGCCACCCATTGATGGGCCCCAGGCAGCCGTGAACGATCACGAACAGCGAGAACGCGCCGGCGACGACCGAGCGACTCCAGCCGAATTCCCGGAGGAAGGCCACGAGAAAGACCGCAAAGCTGTACCAGATCCCATAGACCATGCCCAGGCTGACAAATGTCGCGCCGACGACGCTCCATCCGCGTCGGTGGCTCCCCTGCGGGTCCATCTCGGTCCGCATGGCGCGATACGTCCTCCCTGGGGAATTGGGATGCCTGACACCTCACTATGGATCACGCCCGGCTGGATGTCGAGCACGGAGGGTCAATTGTCCGCCGGCCAGACCCATGAAGACCCTCCGGCCAGCCCACGCTGCTGTCGGTCACCCCCTGGCTCGCGCCTTCCGTTCCGCCAATGGCGGCTGGCAGGGGTTTCCTCCTTGACAAGCCAGGAGGCATAGGCGTACCCTGTTTCAAAAGCTGTGTGAGGGTACGCTCCCACCGTCTACACTGCCCGATGTGGCAGGCCCCCAACGCGGAGGAGTTCGGCAATGCGGACACTCCTCGTGGCATTCCTGATCGGTGCTCTCCTCTCTCTCTCTGCGTGTGCCACCTCGCATCCGAAGACGGTCCTGACAGAGACCCAGATGGATGAGATCGGCGCTGACACCGCCGAGATCGGATCGGTCAGGCCGACACCGTCCTTCACGGAAGGGGCCCCGCCCAGCCTCCAGGGGAACAGCATTCGACCCGATGGGCAGATCGGGCCATCGGAGTCCTTTTCCTTCTTTTCGCGGACTCCGGTGACCATCGCCCCTCGGTGACCGAGCCTCCAGCGCTCCTCTGCACCTTTCACCCGAATCACCGTCGGATGGGTCCAGGCTCTCGTCTCCGGCTCTCGGCACAGGGGCGGCAGGCAGCCTAAGCCTCGTCTTCGCCGAATCTCGAGACGGTGACAATCGGGAGGGGAAATCCCTCGTCTTTTCCAGAGAGCCAGATTAGAATACCCTTCGCTCGTTTTCGAGCTGGCACTTGGGAGGTCTGTCGGAATGCGCGTGCTCAAATGGGCGGGCCTCGGCATCGGCGGGATCCTCCTCCTGGTCCTGCTGGCGGCGTTCAGCCTCCCCGCTCTGGTGAATCTCGAGCGGTACCGGGGCATCCTGGCCAGCCGGGCGGGGAAAGCCCTCGGGCGCGAGGTGACCCTGGGTGCCCTCCGCGTCAGCCTCTGGGGTGGGATCGGGGCCGAAGCCAAGGGAATCCAAATCGCGCAGGCGGCCGGCTTCGGCAGCCAGCCGTTCCTGACAGCGGAGACCCTCCGCGTCCGCGTCCAACTGCTGCCGCTCCTCCGGGGACAGGTCAAGGTGAGCACCGCTGTTCTGGAGCGTCCCCACATCCGCGTCCTGCACGCCCGGGACGGGCGATGGAGTGTGAACGACCTGTTGAACGCGCACGCGGCTTCGTCGCAACCGAAGCTATCCGGCGAGGTCGTCCGTCCGGGCAAGGTCCCCTCCGTCGGCGGCCTCCTGCTCTCCGAGATCGCGGTGAGAAACGGCGAGATCACCCTCCAGGACCAGACGCGATCCCCGGGTGTCACCCTGACGCTCAGCGACCTCGATCTCAGCGTCCGGCAGGCAAGCGTCATCGCCCCGGTGGAGATCCGCTCCCGGGCCAGGATAGGCGGCGGTCGCATCGAGGCGACCGGCCGCATCTCGGCGAGCGATACGGACGACCCGCTGCTGGATGTCAGGCTGGGGCTCCGTGAGGTGGAGGCGGCCGCCTGGCAGGGTCTCCTGTTCGACGGGCGCGGGATGACGCTTTCCGGGACGCTTTCGGCGGACCTCAAGGCGACCGGACCCGTCACCCACGCCGCGGTCTCGGGCAACCTCAATCTGAAGCCGATGGGGATTCAGGCCGGCGAGACATTCCGGAAGGCCGCCGGGGAGGAGGCAAACCTCCGCTTCGAGGCACGGCGAGAGGATCAAGGGGTGAATCTCCCGAACGTGTCGCTCACCCTGAAAGAGGTAAAGGTGGACGGGAGTCTCCGGATCCCCGACCTGAGGATGCCCCGGATCACGTTCACGGCAACCTCGCCCAAGGTGGATCTGGATCGACTCCTGAGGGCGCCTTCGCCGAGCAGTGCCTGGCCGGGGATCGCGGTGGCGCATGCGGCCGCCCCCGCGCGGCCAGCCGCGGAGGCCAGGGCGGGCGGATCCGGCGTGGAAGCCCGGGGACGGATCACCATCGGGGACCTGCGCTATCGCGGCCTCGCCTGGTCAGGCGTCCAAGCCGACATCCGGTACCAGGACGGCGTCGTGCAGTTCCCGGATCTCCGGGCCACCTTCATGAACGGGAAGGTGGCGGCGAAGGGGGAGGTGGATCTCCGACCCAGGGCTCCTCGGATCGCCGTGACCGCCCGGTTGGACAACGTGGCCACGGAACCGCTGGTCCAGGCGCTCGCCCTTGGCCCCTGGACGTTGCGCAGCGCCCTCAGCTTCGACAGTACGCTGAGCTTCGTCGGCTTCTCCACGCCCCAGATCCTCGGGTCGGCGGCCGGCGGGGGATCCCTCCTGCTGACCGACGGCCGCCTCATCGGCTACAGGCCGCTCGACCGGCTCTCCGAGGTGATCTCACCGTTCCTGGCGAGCCAGGGCATCCGCGTCCGCCTCGACGAGTTCGAGCAGGTGAGCGGCCACTACACCCTGGACAAGGGAATCCTGCGGACGAAGGATTTGACGCTCACGAAGACGGAGGGCACCGTCACGGCTGCGGGCTCCCTGGGTCTCCTGGACTCCAGCCTGAACTTTGACGTGGTGGCCAATCTCGGGCGCACCACCGTGGAAGCCAAGGTGACCGGGACCACGAGCCAGCCGATCGTCCTACCGAAGCTGGGCCGCCTGCAACGAAAGATCGAGACCGAGTTGGACAAGGCCCTGCCCGATCAGGGCAAGAGTCTGAAGGATCTCTTCAAGGGGCTCTTCGGCCGGTAGGCCGGGCCCGCGAACCCATCGGCGGTTCAGACAGCATGAACCTGGCCCTCGTGACGCCTTACTACTTCCCCTCGGTCCGGGGAAACTCCATCACCGTTCAGCGGATCGAATCCGGCCTGCGGGATCAGGGCCTGACCGTCCAGGTCTTCTCGCTGGACCAGCACGGCGCCGAGGCCATCCTGGCCGGCCTCCGCCGCCTTGATCCTGACGTCGTGCACGCCTTCCACGCCACCGCGGCCGGGCCGCTGGCCCTGCAGGCCGCCCGCGGCCTGGGCATCCCGGCGGTCATCACGCTCACCGGGACGGACGTGAACCTGGATCTCTTCGATCCCGCGCGCCGGCCGGTCGTCCTGGAAGTTCTGGAGGCGGTGCAGGCCATCGTGGTCTTTCACGAGGCCATCCGCGACAAACTGGTCCGCGAGGTGCCGACACTCCGCCCCCGCGTCCACGTGATCGGGCAGACGGTCCAGTGTGACGAGAAGGTCTACGACCTGCGCGCCAAGCTCGATCTGCATCCCCGGGACTTCGTCTGCTTCCAACCCGCCGGCATCCGCCGGGTCAAGGATATCCCCTTCGTCATCCCCCCGCTGACCGCCATGCAGCGTCGGCACCCGCAGCTCAAGTATGTCCTGGCCGGGCCGGTCATCGAGCCGGAAGAGGGGGAGCGGGTGAAGGCCATGCTCCGCGACCTGCCCTGGGCCTTTTGCCTCGGCGCCCTGAGCCACGAGGAGATCTGCGCCATCCTGCCCTCGGTGGACGTGGTCATCAACTCGTCCCTCTCCGAGGGGGGGATGTCCAACGCGGTCCTGGAAGCCATGAGCAAGGCCGTGCCGGTGCTGGCCTCGGACATCGAGGGGAACCGCTCCGTCATCGTCGACGGGCAGGACGGGTTCCTGTTCGGGTCGGAGGCGGAGTTCCTCGCCAAGGTGGAGCGCCTCCTCGGCAATCCCGCTCTCCGCGATGCCATTGGGCGCCGGGCCATGCAGAAGATCGCGGCCCACTTCCCCCTCGAGGCGGAGATTGGCGGCCACCTGCGCCTGTACCAATCCCTGGCCGGGGGAAAGGGAACGTAGCGTCCATGGACGTGCGGGCGTTGGAGGTCTTCTGCAAGATCATGGAGCTGCGGAGCTTCTCCCGGGCGGCGGAGGCGGTCCTCCTCACCCAGCCGACGGTGAGCGGACACATCAAGACCCTGGAGACGGAACTGGGCTTGCGGCTCTTCGACCGGACGGGCAAGAGGGTGACGCCCACCCGGGCCGGCGAGATCCTGCACGGGTACGCTCGGCGCATCCTGGCCCTGCGCGAGGAGGCCCAGCAGGCCATCAACGAGCACAAGGGTGGCATGAAGGGTCACCTTCCCATCGGGGGCAGCAGCATCCCGGGCGCCTACATCCTGCCCCCCCTGGTGGCCGCCTTCAAGCACGCACACCCGGACGTGACCATCACGTTGCATGTCAGCGGATCGCGGGACATCGTGCGGGGCGTCATTGAAGGAACATGCGAGGTCGGCATGGTGGGCGCCCGCTTCGAGGAGGGGCGGGTCCACTACGATCCCTTCGCCCAGGACGAGCTGGTCCTGGCCGTGCCGGCCGCCCACCCGTGGGCCGGCCGAAGCACCGTCCGTCTAGCGGAACTGTCCAGCCAACCCTTCATCATGCGGGAACGCGGATCGGGGACCCGCAAGGTCATGGAACAGGCCCTGGCCGACCATGCCATGGACCCGGCCAGCCTGCGCCTGGTCCTGGAGGTCACCGGGAACGAGGCGGTTCGCCAGGCGCTCAAGGCGGGCGCCGGGATCGCCATCATCTCCCGCCGGGCCATAGAGGACGACATCCGTTGCAAGATGGTCACGCCCCTCCGCATCCAGGGAGTCAAGCTCCTGCGGGAGTTTTTCCTGGTCACCCACAAGAGCCGCTCGCGCTCACCGCTGGGCAAAGCCTTCCTGGCGTTTCTCCAGCAGTCGGCCAAGACCGCCACCTGACCCACCGCGTATGGCGTGTGGAGTGCTATCAAGCGAAAGGCCTGAGGGAACCCAGATGATCGAGGTGGTGGTGAGCGGCTGGCTGATCGGTGTGGCCATCGCGCTGCCGGTTGGACCTGTCATCACGGAGCTGATCCGCCGCGGTCTGCGGGGCGGATATCTCCAGGCTTGGCTGGTGGGCCTGGGCGCCGCGGCGTCCCATGCAATCCTCGTCTCCCTCACCCTTGTCGGAGTAGTCACCCTTTTGGATCGGCCCGCATGGCACACCATCCTGGGCGGCGCGGGCACGATCGTGCTGGGCTACCTGGGATTCGATGCTCTTCGGGCCAGCACGACACCCCCCGACATCGGAGGCGAGACACGGACCGGTCATCCGTTCCTGGTCGGGTTCGGGATCGGGATCAGCAACCCCATCACCTTGCTCTGGTTCCTGACGGTCGGCGGGGCGCTGATCGCGGCGCACGGCGGGCAAGGGACAGGGCTCCCGGCCGTTGCCTTCGGTGTGAGCTTTGTGGTGGGGGTCCTCTGCTGGGATACGGTTGTGGCGGCCCTGGCCGGCTACGGACGGCGGTGGATGGGGGCGGGGGCGCTCAGAGCCCTCAATCTGATCGCCGGCCTGGTCTTTTTCGGCTTCGCGCTTCGCCTCCTCTGGAAGCTCGTGCACACCTTGCGCTGAGCTCCACCTTCCCAGAGACGTCAGCCTCGTCACCGGGCCAGGAAACGGTCCAGCCGTTCCATCGCCGACTCCAGAATCGCGCGCTCGGCCGCGTAACAAATCCGAACGGACCCTTCACCACCGGCGCCGAAAGCCACACCGGGCGCGATGCCGACCCTGGTTTCCTCGAGGAGCCTCCGGCAGAAGTCGAACGAGTCCGTAAGCCCGTCGATCCGTGGAAACACGTAGAAGGCCCCATCGGGAGAGGGGACGGATACCCGCGGCATCCGGCGGAGGGCGGCCAGGCAGAAGTCCCGGTTCTCCTTGAGGCGGACCAGCATGTGCCGGAGCTCCGCTTCGCCATGGGACAGGGCAGTCTGTGCCGCGCGCTGGATGAAGCTGGTGGCATGCGACACGATGAACTCGTTGAGCTGCGCGGCCCGATCCCCGACGTCCCGACGGGCGACCAGCCAGCCAAGGCGCCAGCCGGTCATGCAGTAGGTCTTCGAGAAGGATTGCGCCACCATCACGGCATCATGGCGGCTGGCCTTGCCCAGGATCGAGGGGGCAGGGGTTCCCAGGTCCGGACTCCGATAGTAAATCCGGTCGTATACCTCGTCCGCCAGCAGCCAGAGGTCATGGC